>JAFNQK010000439.1 GCA_017386165.1 Treponema sp. | reverse complement strand
TTTTTTACCGCCGCTCAGACAAATAAGGCCTTCGCTGTAATCTTTCAAATCTTCGATGGGAACGAAATGCTTTCTTGCAGTGAATTTTTTAGAATATGTTATGCCTGAAAGCTTGCACAGGTTTTTATATCCGGTCAAGTCTTTGCACAAAAGAACCAGGTTGAAAAAATCTTCTTCATCACAAACGACAATGTCTTCTCCTATAACCGGATTTATACCGTTTGCCCGGCAGATTTTCTCAAAATTGACCGCACCGATTAAATTGTTTGTATCTGTGAGAGCCAGTGCCTTCATGTTGAGCGATTTTGCTTTTGCAACCAAAGAGTACAAGCTTGAACTACCGGTTTTAAGGGAATAATCAGAATGAACGTGAAGATGGACGAAAGTTGAAACAGGTATATTTGGGGTTGGAAAAACTCTGATTTCAGCCATAATATAAAAAAATTCCCCTCCAGAAGATTTTGTCTAGCAAAGAATTATATCACAAAATCTCTGATTTGTTAGGGGAAACTTTAAATAAAACAGAAATTTTTTCGTAAAATCTGCCTTATTTCAAGAATTTTCCATATGATAAGTGTAAAGCACTGATTTTATGTGTCTTTAAGAGTGTTTTAATATTCTGTAATATCAGTTTCCGCAAACAAGCCGAACCCATTCCGTACGACGTGTGACTCCGCATTTTTCGTAGATGTGCTGAATATGGGTGGCCACGGTGCTTGTGGAAATAAAAAGCTTTGATGCGATTTCCTTGTTGCTTTTACCAGAGAACAGGAGTTCTGAGATTTCAATTTCGCGGACAGAAAGCTTAAATGTTTGGTATAAAAGACTGCGGGCCTGTGCATCGTTCCCTTTTGATTTTGACTCCATAGTTAAGCCGTCCGTAATGAATGAATTGCCAAGAGATGTGTTTGTATCTAATCTAGCTTTGAGAAGATTTTTCATTGCACTGTCGTCTTCGTCAGAAAAAATTTGTTCATTCGTAATTTGATTCTCAGAAGTTGATTCTAAATCAGCTTCTTTTGGCTGGAATATTTTTGCGTTTATTGATTCGACAGAATTTTCTTTTTTGCTTATGCTTAGATTTCCTCCATAAAGATTGCAGATTCTGCGAACGAGGTTGAAAGCGATGTCTGTTTCTTCGTTTGCAGTGGCAGAACTTTTTATTCGGTACAGAAGGCTTTTTTCTTCATCGTTCCATCCAATTATTATTTTTATTTTTGAATTTTTCGGTGAAAAACTTGTCACATGGTGAAGTAGATTTGTGAAAAATGTTTCCAGAAAAAGAGGAAAAATCATTATGGAATCATCGTCTTCTGCCGCCATCTTGGTTTCTATATCCAGATTTTTTTCTTGTATGACTGGAATGAAATTTTTCATGCATGAGTTGAAGGTCTGAACTATTTTCATTTTTCTGCACATCTTTACGACTTCCGTAATGTCCTGCTCCTGTTCGGCAATGCTGTTTACAATCAACGTAAGCTGTTCGATCCTGTGACAGTTTCCGTAGAGTGCCGTCATGTATGGGGTGATAGAGGCATCCTTTGTCAGCGACTGCATTGTTGAAAGACAGTTTTTCATCAGTGAGACTGGTGCAAGAAATTCAAGGCTTGATGTTTTTAAAAAGTTCAGCTGCTCTTTATCCTGAAGAAACTTTTTTGACTGCACTGCAAGATTCCGCAGCATAGTTTCTGAATAAATTACAAGCGTTGCGATAATGCAGATGCTGTAGCCAAAATAATAGTCGTTGTCAAAAATGTCTGTACCTATTGGAAAATCAGTGTAAAGCCGAATTAAATGCAGGGTCTGGCGAATAACGACAAACAAAAGAAGAGGAATCCATCCGCTGCTCAACGTAAGAAGATGGTGCTTTGAAGTCTTCAATAAAACTATGTTCTGTATAGAAACAAAAATGCATCCCAAAATCAGTATGCCGATTGTCACCGGGTAGATTATGTGTAGATTTTCTATTGTAATAAAAAGTATGCTGCTTATGATTGCAATTAAAAATAGAATCAAGATAAAAATATTTTTGCCTTTCAGTTCGATTAAAAAGAATGCCAAGAAGAATGCAAATCCGATTGAGGCCGAAATATAGCCCAGTCTGGAAAAAAACTTTGTGTTGCCCAGTGTACCGTAAAAAAAGGTGTGCCCTATGCCTGTCATGTTGATTATGTAGATTGCAAGGCTCAGCGTTGTAGCAATCAAACAGAGCAGACGGTTAGAGCGCGTAAAAATCCAAGCAAAAAAAAGTGCGGCTGCAATCAATCCCATCACTGTGAGCAGCACAGCATAGATGATTGAAAAAAATATTGTCTGCCGGATAAAATCTGCTCGCGAAAAGAATCGTAGTGAAAGAGCGATTGAATCAAAACTTTGGACACAAATAAAAATAGGGGAGTCTCCGTTTATTTCTGAAATATCCAGAGCGTCCCGCCAGATTCCGCTGGTGTGTGCAAGTCCTAAAACCCTTCGGCCGGCTTTGTCCAAAATTCTGAAACCATTTTTTGTTTCACCCCAAAGTTCTGCACTGTCAACAAATTCGGGACCTAAATCCAGAATGATTTTTTCACGATTTTTTGGAGGGGCGATTTTTATCCAGATCTGCCCGGAAACAAATCCCGGGGAGACCCTATGGTCTTCTGTAGTCTGGAACTCATTTTCCGAAAGATTTTTTATATCTGCTGCACCAAAGCTTTTTGTGGGGTCGGGCAAAATAGAAACATTTTCGACCGTTTCAACAGGAACAGGCATGCCGGTTGCAAAAAGAAAAACAATTGTGCAGACCAAAAAAGTTATTCCTGCGTTGATTATGGGATGACCTTTTAATTTGTGTATAATACGGGGGGGGGCAAAGCGTTATTTTATTCGAGCGGAGGGTTTAATACCCCGCCCCTCTGGGGCGAAACAAGGGGTATTAAATCCGACTGCAATACCTTATGAGAACACCATACCGTGCCACAAGGTGGCGTATTGCTCTGCGGCGGGGTTGGTGATTTTTCCTGCATAGAAGGAGAGAACCGACTGCCAATGCTTATATTTCTAGGTGTTAACTACCGATAGTTAGCTGCTCTCCATCTGTTCTACGCAGTGAAAATGGTAAAATCTGCCTTATTTCAAGAATTTTTTTATAAAATCCAGATTGACTTTATGCGGTGAATATCTGTATTTAAGTTCTTTGTTTGCCGGTTGAAATAGTATTGATTTTTCATGCGAGAATGTTTTGAATCCGTATTCGCCGTGATCCTCGATTACAGATACCTTGGCCTTATGTTTAATCTGGATATCTTGGGATATGGCATCATGGCGTTGTCAACATTCTTCATCGGCTTTGCCGTCAATGTAAAAAGCAGGATCGATAAGGCGCTCAAGATAATGCTCCTCCTGCACGG
>JAFNQK010000438.1 GCA_017386165.1 Treponema sp. | reverse complement strand
AAAGAAAGCCTTTCATACCTTAGAGGCAAACGTGTTCTCATTACTGGAGCGGGTGGTTCTATCGGCTCTGAGCTTGCAAGACAACTTTTAAGCGGCGGTGCAGAACGTCTCTACCTTTTTGGTCATGGTGAAAATTCAATTTATCAGATTGACCGGGAACTTCGTCTTTTACAGCAGGAAGGCGTTGGAGAAAAAGCTACAATCGTTCCAATTATCGGGGACATGGTGGACAGAGCCTACACCGATTACATCATTGGACAGACTCACTGTGATGTTGTTTTTCATTGTGCGGCCTACAAACATGTTCCGATGATGGAAGAAAACCCTGTGGCTGCGATTCAAAATAACGTATTTGGAACAAAAAACCTTTTGGATGCAAGCCTTAAGCATAATGTTCAGAGATTTGTATTGATTTCTACAGATAAAGCCGTAGAACCTGTAAGCGTTTACGGGGTTTCTAAAATGCTTTGTGAAAAGCTTGTTCTGGATGCAGCAAATAAAGTCACCGGCGATAAGAAATTTATGTTTGTGCGATTTGGAAATGTTCTGGGCTCGAGAGGATCAATTCTTCCGCTTTTTATGGAACAGATCAAAAACGGTGGACCTGTCACTGTAACCAGCGCCGACATGGAACGCTATTTTATGACAATTCCAGAAGCCTGTTCTCTCGTATTACAGACCGGTGGAGTTGGAACAAACAAAGAATCTTACCTTCTAGATATGGGTGAAAGAGTAAAAATCATAGATCTGGCTGAACAGATGATTAAATTCAGCGGTCTTGAACCATACAAAGACATCGATATTAAAATTGTCGGTAAAAGAAAGGGTGAACGTTCTATCGAACCATTGTGGCTGGAAGAAGAAGAACCTGCAAAAACCCTTTATCCTAAGATTCTTAAACTCAAAAATCTTGAATTTGAAACCGACAGACTTAAAGAATTATTAAAAAAGCTTGAACCTGTATGCCAGACACCAGGCGGAAAAGAACCTGATCCGATGATTTACAGAAACAAAGAATATCTTGTAAGGATTTTGTGTCAGGAAGTACCTTCTCTTCAGGATTTTTACAGAACAAACGGAGTTTACAATGTCTGATGCAGATTCTCTCAAAGTAAGTTTTTCACGACCTTCAATCGACTCAGAAGAAGAAAAAGCTGTTCTGGATGTTCTCCGCTCCGGATGGCTCACGACAGGAAAATATGCCCTTGAATTTGAAAAAAACTTTTCTGAATATATGAATCGGGACAGTTCAATGTTACAAGAAAGAAAAAAAATCGGTCTCAGCATTGAACCTGTTATAAGTCTTGCGGTTAATTCTAACACCAGCGGAATGATTCTTGCAATGGAAGCCTGCGGTGTAAAAAGCGGAACTGCGGTTATTACTACCCCCTACACTTTTGTTTCAACCGCAACCTGCGCAAAACATCTTGGAGCAGATGTTTATTTTGCAGATATCGAAAAGGATTCTTATAATATCGATCCTGATAAAATTGAAGAAATATTAAAATCTCCAAAAGGCAAAAATGTTAAAGCGATTGTTCCGGTTCACATCGCTGGAAACCTTGCAAACATGAAAAGAATAATGGAGATTGCAAAAAAATATAATGTAAAAGTTATCGAAGATGCAGCTCATTCTTTTCCAAGTCCAACAAAACTTGGCTACGCAGGTACAATTGCTGATGCCGGTGTATTTTCTTTTTATGTAACAAAAACAATCACAACTGCAGAAGGCGGCATGGTTTGTACCAGAGATAAAGAACTGGCCAAAAGAATGACAACCATGAGAATGCACGGCATGGACAGAACAACCTGGGACAGATATACAAGTCCAAGAGCAAGCTGGGAATACGACATTATTGCTCCAGGCTACAAGTTTAATCTTCCGGATATCCTTGCTGCCATCGGAGTATGCCAGTTAAAAAAAGCAGACGACTTTTATCAAAGACGAAAAAAAATCGTTGATTTATACAACAAGGCATTTAAAGATCTCGACTTTATTAAATTGCCCCCAGACGGAGAAGGAAATGCCTGGCACCTTTATCTGATGCGCATTGTTCCGGAAAATTTAAAAATCGACAGATACGAATTTGCCCGAAAGCTCCAGCAGGAAGGAATTGGAATTTCAGTTCATTTTATTCCTCTTTTTAATTTTACCTACTGGCAGAGTTTAGATCCAAACTTTACAAAAGAAAACTTCCCCAATGCCGAGAAGCAATATTCTGATACGATAACAATTCCTTTGTGGCCTGATATGACAGTTGAAATGGCTGAACAGGTTATCCAGACGGTAATTCAAATAGGAAAAGAAAATCATGCCTAAAAAAAGCAGCAAACCAGCACAAAAAAAATCTTATATTCTCAAAGAATATGTGTCAGATTGTTATAAAAATGACATGCTTTATGCTGCTATTGTCAGAAGTCCTTTAAGCTCCGGAAAAATCACAAACATCAACTTTGGAGATTTGCCAGAAGGTTACATTCTTTACACTGCCCGGGATATTCCTGGAAAAAACAGAATTGTTACCCTAGATACTACAACCAGAGTTTTTTGCAGTGAACATGTTCATTATTTAGGAGAACCGGTAGGAATTCTTGTAGGCCCGGATTTAAGAACTGTAAGAAGGCTTGCTAAAGAAATCCAGATTACCTTTGATGTTACAACAATCGAATCTGCACTTAAAAATGTAGCAGAAGAATTAAAAAAAGCTCCGATGGCTATACAGAATCAGGTTACTTCAAAAGATTCTGACCTTACAGATTTTGTTGAAATAATGAATGTTATGCCATCCCTGGATGCCCTTCCAAAACCGGAAACAAACATAAGTTATACACAGCCTTCTCAAATTACGCACGCCGTAGGAAGCATCAATCCTACAAAACATGTTCAGGAAGTTCTTGCAGAAAAAACGATTAAAACAGGATTTTTTGCCACTGCCAAAAGAAGTTCTACAATCGAAAAATACTTTACTTCTTCTGATTATGACATCTGTGGCAGCTGGACCTTAAATGAATCTACAAATATCTGGGGCGAAGCAAACGGGGCTTTCTGTTTTACGGATAACAACGGACTAAATATTTTAACCACAACACAATGGCCGATTCACCTTTTAAAAAATATCAGCAATGTTTTAAATATTGAAGAATCAAAAATTACAATTCAAAAAACCACAGCTCCGCAGGAAAGTTCCAATGGAATCTGGAGATGTACTACCCTTGCCGCTCAAACAGCCCTTGCAAGTTATTTGAGCCAGAAGCCAGTAAAGCTTCTTTTAACAAAAGAAGAACAAGCCAAGTTCATGAGACCTGGAATCACAACAAAAGTAACTCACAGAACCAGCGTAAATAAAGACGGCACAATTAAGGCAATGGAAATCAAGTTTGAATGTGATGCTGGATACGCAAATCCTTTTGCAAAAGAAATTGCAGACAGACTGGCAGTTGCTGCATGCAGTTTTTACAATATAGAAAATATATCTATAGAAGTAAAAGTAATTTCTTCCGCCCTTCCTCCAACTTCGATTTATTCAGAATTGATTGATTCCCAGGCTTTTTTTGCGGTAGAAAATCAAATGCAAAAAATCTGCGAAGTCACTCATATTCTTCCTCATGAGCTCCGCATAAAGAACATAAATACAAATCCAAAAACACAAAAATCACCTTTTATTTTTCATTTTGATACTTGTGAAGAAGTTCTTGATGCAATAATGAAGCAGAGTGATTTTTTAAGAAAATATACGACTTATAGCCTTAATTCAAAAGAAAACAACCTTGAACGGGGAAATACCTTTTTTGCCCTACCTAGACGGGGAATCGGGCTATCCTGTGCATACGACGGAGCCTGTTTTTACGGAACAAGTTTTTCCCTTTCAGAACAAAAAATGGAAGTTGTTCTCTCAGAAACAGACAGCCTAACAATAAAATCTGTTTGCCCAACAAATACTGCCAGTGCAATATGGAAAAATATAGCTTCAAGTATAATGGATATTCCTGTAGACCAGATTACAATTGATTCTACAGAAACTATTACCTCTCAAGAAGCAATGCCTGAAAATTTTTACAATGATATTTCCATAATGACAATGCTTTTAAAAAAATGCTGTCAGGAAATTCAAAAGAAACGAACTCCAGAACACAAACAGATTATCTCAAAAAAAGCAATTACTCCTGCAATGAAAAAACAGTGGAATAACGAAACCTTCAGCGGAACTCCATTCCATTCCACCGCCTTTGGAAGTGCAGCAGTTGAAGTTGAATTAAATGCGGACACATATAAAGGAAAAATCAAAGGCATCTGGATTGCAATCGACTGTGGAGAAATTTTATCAATCAAGGCTGCCCAGAGCGCAATCAGACTTGCAGTTCAGCAGGAATTAAAACACCTTGTAAAAGAAACCGGTATTGAATGCGAAAGCGTGTTCATTTCCTTTGTAAAATCAGAAAATCCACCGTGCCAGATTGGAAAAATTGTTCACAACTTGATTCCAGCAGCCTTTAGTTCTGCTCTTTCTCTCGCCTTTAGCCAGCCGATAGAGTCCATTCCTTGTACGGAACAAGAACTTTATAATTTGACCACAATCCAGGAAAATGTTGATTTTGATTTGAAAAATTCAACAGATGAAAAACAGGAAACAGTTAAGGGAGGCGAAAAATAATGAATATACCAATTTTATTGAATGGTGAACGCACAATGCTTCAAGCCTCTGCAGATGAGTCTCTGTTAGTTGCCCTGAGAAAAAATAAATGCTTATCTGCCAAGTTCGGCTGCGGACAGGGAAAATGCGGCTCCTGCACTGTTTTATTAAACGGAAAACCTGTTGCTTCATGTAAAATTCCAGTTGCAATAATAATGAATCAAGAAGTTGAAACATTAGAACATTTTTGCAAATCAGAGCTTTATCAGGATATTTACAAAGGCTTTGTCAAAGCAGGAATCAAACTTTGCGGTTTCTGTAATTCCGGAAAATACTTTGCCACAAGATCAATTTTGCTTTCCAACGAAAAGCCAAACCGCCAGTCTATAAAAGAACAAATTCAGCATTTATCACCCTGCTGCACCGACATAGATTCCCTTATAAACGGAATAATTTACGCTTCTGATAATTATAACCGAAGAATTGGAGCAAAAGATGAGCGATAAAGATTGTAACGTATTTTATGCAAGAAACCTCAACGAACTCTTTTATCACCTCAAGACAATTGCCGGCCTAAAAATTGTTGGTGGCTGTACCAGCATCAACAAAATGCCTCAGAAAGCAATTTCTACTATTCAGATTGTAGAATTAAAGCAGATAAACAAACACGAACGCTTTATAGAATTTGGTCCTGGAACTTACTTGAATGACATTCTGGCATTGGGAGAAAGAAATCTTCCTAAAATTCTTGTAGAAGCAATTAAAAGCATTTCAAATCCTTTTATTCGAAATATCGCAACCCTCGGCGGAAATATCATGAATCAGGATTTTAAGCACACCCTGTATGCACCATTGTTAGCCCTTGATTCATCCCTGGAATTTAAAAGTCCTCAGGAAACCACCTACGTCTCAATGCTGAACTTTAAGAAAATCCCGGAAGGAAGTGTTCTTACCAAAATCCGAATTCCTTTAAATGACTGGGATATTTCGATTTTTTCAAGATTGGGTCCAGAACATAATATAAATGAAAACACTGCCCATTTTGCATTTCTGGTTGAAACCGATAAAAGCGTAATCAACAATTTTAAGATTGCCTTTGCGGGAAAGGTTGCATTTAGAACTCAGGAACTTGAAAACCGAATGCTGGGATTGAGGCTTCCTCTTAACACAAAGGATATCGCAAGTTATGTCCACGAAGCAGCACAGATTTTTGACAAAGCATATGAAGAAACAGAGTACCCGCCGGTTTTAAGACAGCAGTTCTTAAACCTTATCAGATACTCTTTTGAGCAACTTACATAATTCTAGCGGATAAACATTGCATCGCCGTAACTAAAGAAATGATATTTATTCTCAACAGCCTTTTCATAAGCAGAAAGAATATGTTCCCGGCCGGCAAATGCGCTTACAAGCATGATTAAAGTACTTTCTGGTGTATGAAAATTAGTGAACATCTGATCAATTACTTTGAATTTATATCCAGGGTACATAAAAATATGGGTACTGCTGGTTCCTGCCTTTACAACACCGTTTTCGTCACAGGCAGATTCAAGAGTTCTGACTGAAGTTGTTCCAACAGCAAGAATTGGTCTTCCTTCTTTTTTTGCCTTATTAATCTTGTCCGCTGTACTCTGAGGAACTGTAAAAACTTCTTCATGCATTTTGTGGTCTTCAATATTTTCTTCACGGACAGGAAGGAATGTACCCAATCCCACATGAAGTGTAACAAAGTCCCGTTCAATTCCCTTGGCATCCAGTCGAGCAAGCATATCTTCTGTAAAGTGAAGTCCTGCAGTTGGACAGGCCGCACTACCAGTTTCTTTGGCATATACATTCTGATAGCGCTCGCTGTCTTCAAGAGTATCTTCACGACGAATATAAGGAGGAAGAGGAATATGACCGTTCTTTTCAAACCATGATTCATCAAGTACAAAGTCAAAGGCAAGGGCTCTGAATTCTGAACCCGCGTTTCCAGGATGATCTACAATAGTTCCAACACTTCCATCCGGAAATGTATATTTCATTCCAGGTTTCTGTTTTTTAGCCGATTTAACCATTGTATTCCAAACTTTTCCGTCTTTATCAATCTGATTAAGGAACATAAATTCCTGTTCGCGGCCGGTAGTCTGTTTAATACCATAGCAGCGGGCGCGACGAACCTTAGAATTATTAAAAATCATCAGGGTTCCAGGCAAAATCAAATCCGGTAAATCATCCATTGAATGATGTTCTACTTGGCCAGTTTCCCTGTTTAAGAGCATCAATTTATCCTGGCCACGAACATTACTCGGATGCTGAGCGATTAATTCCTGAGGCAAATCAAAATTAAAATCAGAAAGTTTCATATTATCCTCTAAAAAAGTGAGATTTGATTTTTTGTATTATTCTCTTGAGTTAAGCCAAGATGTTCATAAGCTTTTGCTGTTACAATTCTTCCACGGGGAGTTCTTTGTAAAAGCCCGCACTGAATAAGATATGGCTCATAAAAATCTTCGAGAGTATCAATGCTTTCCCCGATAGAAATTGCAAGGGTTTCAGCCCCCACAGGACCGCCACCAAAATTCTGAATGATTGACTTAAGAATTTCCCGGTCATATTTTTCAAGGCCCATTTCATCGATTTCAAGGCGGCTCAAACCGCGTTTAACAATTCCCTTGTCGATTACAGAAGAGCCTTCTACCTGAGCAAAGTCCCTCATTCGTCGTAAAACTCTGTTTGCAACACGAGGAGTTCCTCGACAGCACTGAGAAAGAAGGTCTGCGGCATCGTTTTCAATTTTTACATCCAGAATCGAAGCAGATCTGAAAATAATTGAAGACAATTCTTCTTTTGAATAAAACTCAAACCGTGGAATAAAACCGAATCGGCTTCTAAGTGGGCTTGAAACACTACCCGCCTTGGTGGTTGCCCCGATAAGTGTAAACGGAGGAATTGGAATTCTCACAGTACGGGCAGCGGCTCCCTGACCGATAATCCAGTCTAATTCAAAATCTTCCATTGCAATGTAGAGCATTTCTTCTAGAGCAGGCTTTAAGCGGTGAATTTCATCAATAAAAAATACTGTTCTAGGTGTAATTGTGGATAAAATACCTGCAAGGTCTTTCGGTTTATCCAAAGCCGGCGCCGAAGTAACCTTAAAATCTACTCCAAGCTCATGTGCGGTTATCTGAGCAAGAGTTGTTTTTCCAAGTCCTGGAGGTCCGATAAGCAAAAGATGATCTAGAGGCTCTTCTCGCTGTTTTGCAGCCTCAATAAAAGTGGAAAGATTTTTCTTTATAGAATCCTGTCCCAAAAAGTCTTTTAAGAAATGAGGACGGAGAGTATTTTCCTGATCATCAAAAGAATCATTATAATCAGAACGAACAATTGTCGAAAAACCTAAATCATCATTCATGCTCATTTTAAGCTAACTCCATAATTGCTTTTCTGAATAGAATATCTTCTTTATCCTTCTGGGATTTTGTATTAAATGAAGAATCAGAGTTCAATTCTTCAACTATCTGTGCGATTTTTATTTCAACAGATTTTTTATCATAGCCCATATTTACAAGAGAAGTAATTACGTCTGCAAAAGGTACGTTGTTAGTTACCTTTACAACCGATTCTTCCTGGATAGAAAGTTTTCCTTTAAGGGCAAGAAGCATTTTTCCGGCTGTTTTTTTACCAACCCCCGGTATTTTTTCCAAAAGGCCTACATCTCCATTTTCTAAAATCTGTAATAACTGACTTGAAGAAGCAGAACTCATTATTTTAACAGCCCCTTTTGGACCAACTCCGTCAACTTTTAAAAGATCCAGAAAGAGGGAACGTTCTGTATTTGAAGCAAAACCAAACAGATTCATAGCCTGTTCTGTATGCTGAAGCCAGGTATAAACCTTTGCCTCTGAGCCCACAGAGGGAAGCATATCAAGATTTGAATCAGGCACGCAGATATCCCATTCAATGCCGTTATTTTCAATAAAAATCTGTTTTGGAAGTTTAGCTGTAATTATTCCAGAAATAGAATTAAACATAGATATATTATATCAGAAAGTACTTATCTTATTCCATAATGAATATGGGTAATAGCACCGGCTAAAGCATCGGCGGCATGATCCGGCTTTGGTTCAATTTCGAGACCAAGAATGATTTTTACATATTTTTCAACCAGTTCTTTATCAGCAGAGGCAGTACCTGTAACGGCAGCTTTTATCTGATTAGGAGTATATTCACCAAGTTTAATGCAATTCTGAGCAAGACATAAAGTAACAACTCCTCTAGCCTCGGCAACTCCCATGGCGCTTGAAACATTTTTTGCAAAATAAAGAGTTTCCATTCCAGCCTGTTCAGGCTTAAACTCCTGAATTATTGAATAAAGCCGGTTATAAATTGTTAAAAGACGTTCTCCGTGGGGCGCTTTGCTGTCTGTTGAAATACAACCGTAACAAATCATTTTGTACCGGCCATTACAATAGTCAATGATTCCAAAACCGGTATTTGCAAGTCCCGGGTCTATTCCAAGAATTCGGTGTACTTGAGGAGAATTATTTTTTGAATTAGTTACAGGCAGTTCACTCATATGTTAATCATATATAAAAAAAGGCTACCATAAAAGGTAGCCTTTATTAATCTATAAAGCTAATTATGCTTCTGGATCAAAGTCATCTGGGAATTCTGCTGTATGATAAACATTCTGAACATCATCATTGTCTTCAAGTTTATCGATGAGCTTCTGTACCTTAGCTGCAGTTTCTGCATCAACAGGTGTGTATGCATCAGGAACCATTCCTACATCAGCAGAAAGTGATTCAAAGCCCTTTGCATTCAAAGCATCAGCAACAGCAGCAAATGCATCAGGAGTTGTTGTTACTGTAATGATTCCATCTTCGTTAACAATGTCATCAGCACCAGCTTCAAGAGCAACTTCCATAACTTCGTCTTCGCTTACTTTT
>JAFNQK010000437.1 GCA_017386165.1 Treponema sp. | reverse complement strand
TGTATGGCGGAAAAATACTGAAATTACAAAGCTTCTTATCGATAAAGGCGCTGATGTAAATATCATCAACAAGGAAGGACAGACCATGATTATTCTTTCTGTTGGTGCCGACAATGTTGAAATCAGCCGGATGCTCTGTGAAGCAGGTGCCGATGTTGACATTCAGGATCAGATGGGAATGAGCGCCTACGGTTACGCCAGCCTTTTTAAGAAGCAGGCACTTCTGGAAGTTCTTGAAAAATACCACAAAGAAGGGTAATTTTCCGGGTTCTGTATTTGGGACCCGCTTTTGTGTTCGCACTTCTTGAAAAATACCATAAAGAAGATTAAAATCTCCCTATGAAAAATAAAAAACAGTCTAATCTCCTGAAAGTCTGTTTTGCCGGAGGCGGAACAGGCGGTCATATATATCCTGGTCTTGCGGTGGCGGACAGCCTTCGCTTCTTGTGTAAAAAAAATGGAAAAGAAGTAAAAATCTTCTGGATTGGAAATTCCAGCGGGATGGACAGAACCATAGTTTCTAAAAATGTTGATTCTGAAGGAAATCTCAGCGCCGATGTTTTTTATGGAATTCCTTCAGGAAAACTCCGCCGTTATTTTTCAATCCGTAATTTTTTTGACCTTTTTAAAATCGGCTTTGGTTTTATTTCGTCTTTTTTCATTTTATTGAAAATCCGTCCGGCCGTTCTTTTTTCTAAGGGCGGCTTTGTAAGCGTTCCGCCCTGCATTGCGGCAAAGCTTCTTCATATTCCGGTTTTTACCCATGAATGTGATTTTACCCCGGGACTTGCAACCCGGCTGAACTCTAAATCCGCAGAAAAAATACTTGTTACTTACGAAGAAACGAAAAATTATTTTTCGGCGGCAATTCAGAAAAAATGTGTTGTAACGGGAAATCCTGTGCGCCCGGTTTTCTATAAGGCAAATCCGGAAGAGGGAAGAAAATTTCTTGGATTGGGAAGCAGTCAGAATGACGCGGCTGCGGAACCGGCTGCAGAGGGCAATCCTGGTGAGGTAAAGACTGCATCTGGCGGGGAAAAGCCAGACTGCTCTAAGCCGGTGCTTTTCGGTTGAGTTCTAGCAGGTTCAGGAGCCTGTCGAAGTCACCGGAAAACTTTTCGATGAATTCCAGTCCGGGGAGGGCGTTGATTTTTGTGGATGTCTTGGGGGAGACTTGAAGAAGTCTTTTTTGCAGGAGCGTTTCAAGACTCCGCAAGGTAAGCGTCATTCCGTGCATGGAAAGCTTTGTCTGGACGGCAAGATCGGTCGTTGTCACGGCGATGTGTCCGCTCGGCTGGAGTTCTCCTTTTTCTCTTGCGGTCTTGATGAATGCGGTGAGTATAGCCTGTTCGGTGAGCGATAGAATGTAGTGCGAAGAATTCTTGTAAATAGCCCGGAGCCGGAGCGTATCGTAAAGTAACTTGATGAGCGTCTCGTTTTCGATGGTGAGCGATTCGGCCTGCAAGCGGATGAGCCTAAAGTCCTGCAAGATGAGCAGTTGCTTGTATGTCTCCAGCGAGGACAAATTCGAAAAATTCTTGAGTTCGTTCTTGATGGTATTAAGTTTTATTAATTTATCGTCAGACTTGGCGAGGATGAACAAAAGTGACGGAAATGTTGTGATGAATTCACTCTTGCGCTTGTTTTCTTTGGCGATGTGGTTGCGCTGCGTCAAAAACGAAAGGACGGATTTCATCCAAATGGGCTGTTCCGCCATCGTTTCCTGGAATAATGTTTGCGGAATGACTTCGATTTCGCAGTCTTCTTCGGCGCGCACCGTGTATTCCTGAGGTTCCCCTTCGACAAGGCTGAGTTCGCCGAACGTGGAGCCCGGCCCAAGATTCCTCGTCTGGATCTCGTTCTGCTCGTCCTTGAATGTGGCGACGAGTGTTCCCTTCTTGACGATGTAGAACGAGTGGGTGTTGTCTCCCTGCATGCAAAGATTTTTTCCGGCAGCAATATTCATCAGACCGTCCCCTTGATGTTTTGTTCGTACTTCAAAGCGGCCTCAAAATAGTTTATTTTTTCTAGATCAAGAGAGAGAAGGTGATTTCCCCTTTCGACAAACCACTCGAATTGCAGTATCTGGAGCCAGTCCGCGACACTAATTTCGAAATTGTGTTCCTTGAAAAAGGCCATCCAGGCTGTTGCATCCTTGGAGGTTCCGTTTTCAAGAGTCGAAAGCAACACGAGAATTTTTTTCTGCTGGAGCGTGAGATTGAACGGATGCCAGGGCTTGTTTGAATCTTTCGCCTTCTGGTAGTCGGAGAATATTTGGAGAATTTCGGGATTGGGGATGGTGAGGCAGGAGTTGTCGCCGCAGAATACAACCAGTTTGCGGCGTACTAGAGTCTTCAAGGCTTCTGATGCCGTTGGCAGGGGAGTCTTGGTCAACCACGAAAATTCCTGAAGCAGCGCTTTTGTCTGTAGATATTCGTCCTTTTTGTAGAACTTGCAGAACGAGGCGAGACTGGCGAGGGGATTGTTCGTCTTTGCGGAACGGATGGATTCGTTTATTTTGCGAGTCCGTGCCGAAATCGCCTTGATGACGGCAAGAAGCCAAACGGGGAGGCTCTTGAGTTCCGATTCCATGCATTCGTCGTTGATGACGGTGATGACGGAATCGACTGTCGCCTGGTATATGTAGCGGATGCTTTCGCGTTCAAGCAGGGCACCTACACCGACGAGATTTCCTGGTCGAATTCTGAAAATAACCTTGTTGTTGGACTTCGGGTCGAGTGCGACAAGCTCACCCTCGTTCAAGAGGATGATTTTCTTGTCTTTATCCTCGGGGGAGGATACAACAAAACCCGCCTTCACGCGGAGTTGCGTGGGCGGGATAAGTTTCTTTCGGGAATCCCGCGTAATCATCGGGAATTACCGCCTTGAAGTCCGGCCGATTAAGCCTGACGTTCT
>JAFNQK010000436.1 GCA_017386165.1 Treponema sp. | reverse complement strand
GGCGAGGTAGCCCTAATCGTTGCTCAAAAAGGCCTTTCTGTCGGCATGGTTGATTCAAAGTATTTTACACCTGTAATCCTACTTATCATTGTAAGTTCGATGATTGTGCCGGTACTGATGAAGCAGGCCTTTAAAGAAAAAAATGCCCTTCCTCCTGTCAGTGACGAAGAAAAGGCACTTGCTTCTTTGGAAGAACAATAAGTTACGCATCAATCTCCTGAGCCAGGTGATGAACGATAAAATCGCGACGCTCAGGGGTATTTTTTCCCATATAGAATTCCAGAACCTGAGGAACATTCTTTAAAGTCTGAATACTTACCGGTGTGAGGTGAATTCCTACATCTTCCGGGTCCCCGTCCTTTCGAGGATGAATAAACTGACCAAATTCGTGAGGGCTGATTTCTCCAAGCCCTTTGAATCGAGTGGTTTCTGCAGTTTTTCCCAGTTCTTTTATTGCCTTATCACGACTTTCCTCTGAATAACAATAAATCGTGCGGGTCTTGTTTCTTACGCGGAAAAGAGGTGTTTCAAGAATATAAACATGTCCCGACAAAATCAATTCTTCAAAGAAAAGCAAAAGATATGTCATTACAAGATTTCTGATATGGAATCCATCGTTATCGGCATCGGTTGCAATTACGATTTTGTCGTAACGAAGGTTTTCTACATCTTTTTGAACCCCAAGGCTCATTGTAAGATTTTTTAATTCTTCATTTTCGAAAAGAGCAGTTTTTTTGCGGCCATACATATTTTCAGGTTTACCGCGCAAACTAAAGATAGCTTGTGTTTCAACATCGCGGCAGCCAACCATTGAACCGGTAGCCGAATCTCCTTCCGTAATGAAAATCATTGAATTTTCACCCTTTTTGCCATCCTGAAGGTGGTAGCGGCAATCCTTCAATTTATGAATCTTGAGGGAAACCGATTTTTCTGCATCACGAATCTGCTTCTGGGTTACAGTATTGATTTCGTCCCTGGCCTTCTGGTTGCGGATGATTTTTTCTTCAAGGGCATTTGCAATCTCAGGATTATGACGAAGCCAATCATCAACTGCAAGCTGCGTTTCCTGAATAATCGGCTGACGAATTTCTACGTTTCCAAGTTTATTTTTTGTCTGGCTTGTAAACATAGGACTATCGATACCGATTTTGAGGGCGCACAAAAGTCCACTGGTTATATCTTTTTCATCGTAATTCTTTTTAAAGAAGCTGTTTGCTCCACGGGCAAAACCATCTAAGAAAGAAGTAACATGGGTACCGCCGTCTTCTGTTGATTGTCCGTTTACAAAAGAATAAACAACTTTATCGAGATTAGAAGTATGGGTCAGAACAAAAGTAATATTTTCACCCTTATAGCTGAAAAGTTTGTAAAGGGAATTAGAACCTTCCATCTCATGAACGAGAAGATCTTCCAAACCGTTCTGGCTGATGTAATCTTTTCCGTTACAGTGAATCAAAAGTCCAGGATTTAAATATGCATAGTTCCAGAGGCGCTTTTCAACCATTTCCATGTTGAATGCATATTTTCCAAACATCTGAGTATCAGGCACAAACTCAAGATAAGTTCCGTTTTTTACTCCAGATTTTGCAGGTCCCAGATGACTTGATTTTTTAACGCCCCTCTCGTATTCAACGACAGCCATTTTACCATCACGAATAGAAGCAGCTCTAAAATAAGAAGAAAGTGCATTGGTAGCTTTAATACCAACACCATTCATACCGATTGCCTGTTTGAATACAGAATTATTGTATTTTGCACCAGTATTTACATCGCTTACACACTGTTCGAGTTTTCCAAGAGGAATACCACGTCCATAGTCACGAATTTTTACGCGACCGTCTGTAATATCAACATCGATTCTATTTCCAAAGCCCTGGGAATATTCATCGACAGAGTTATCGATTCCTTCTTTTAAGAGAATATAGATACCGTCGTTCTCGTTTGTACCGTCTCCAAGAGAACCGATGTACATACCTGGTCTGAGACGAATATGTTCCAGCCCTTCAAGATGGAGAATACTGTCTTCATTGTATTCGCCTACAGAGGTATCTTTTGCTTTTGTAGATTTCTTAGTAATTTCAACCTTTTCAACAGGTTTTGGCTCTGTCTTTTCAGCAGACTGTGCAATCTTGTTTTCAACCGGTTTAGGAGCCGGTTTTGCAACTGGCTTTGATACAGCTTGTGCGACATTTTTTTCAGCCACCTTAGCAGCTGGCTTTTCCGGTGCTTTTACAGCAGGCTTAGCAACTGTTTTTGTGGCACTTTTTGCAGCAGGTTTTTCTGCAGTTTTAGATACACCCTTTGACGCTGTCTTAGTAGCTGCTGCCTTAGCCGCAGTTTTTACTTCTTTTTTTGCAATTTCCGAAGCCGCATCTAAAAGCGACTTCTTAGTCTTTTTTTCCTCACCCATACTTTTTATTATAATTCATTTTTTCATTTTATTAAATGGTATAAATTTGTATAATAGCTACTAAAGATGAGTTTTTAAGTAATTTTGTAAAAAAACATTATTAAAAAGCGGGTCCCAGCGACGGGAAAAAAATCAAGGTATCCCCCTGCTTTCCGTTCCGCGAACGCAGCTTACGCTGCCGCTCCACTAGCAGGTGCCCCCTTAATTTGGTTTTCCCTGCGTCCCACTTTTTAATAATGTTTAATGCAATCACCATAAACTCATCTTTAGGAGCTATATGACACCAGAAGAAATCAGAAATGAAAAACTTGCACAAAAAGTTATCAAAGGTT
>JAFNQK010000435.1 GCA_017386165.1 Treponema sp. | reverse complement strand
TGGGTTATAGTATTTCTAAAACTTTAGTTGCGCACGGTATTGTTTCCCGTGACATGAAAATCAAAATTAAACCAGATGTAAATATGAATTTGAAATATAATTTGAATTATTAACTCAAACTTCGCACCTTTCAAACAGGCTATAAACCTTGAAAACACTGTGCTGCGCAGTTAGCAGATATATTTTCAAGCACAGATTTGCAGACTGTATTTCCACAAAGACGGCAGTTCTTCAATGAATGCATCCAAAAGCTTCAAGACTTCATTTTCTTCCAAGACTGTTTTCTTCTGTATCAGTTCTGCAAATCGGGCCAGTATCAGCCGAAGTGCATCCATGTACTGAATATCTGGCAATTCATCCACACTCAGATAAAACAGTTCGCCCAGGCTTCGCATATCCCTGTTTTCGCGCTGTTCCACTGCCAAAAGCATGTACCGGGCAAACACTATCGCCACATGAGCGACCATGGCGTCATAGGAAACCGAACGGTATTCCTTGCTTAATCGCAGATAGGACTTGCACATTTTGAAGAACACTTCGATGCTCCAGCGTTTTCCGTACAGACGGACAATCTCTTCTTCGCTGAGCTTCATGTCTGTCGTAACCAGTACCAGATAGTCGTTCTTCTTGGCTCGGTTGCGCACATATACGAAGCGGACTGGAACGATCATTCCGTCCTTTACCGCTTCAGCCTTTACAGAAAGAAGGATTTTTGCCTTGCCACGCCGCTTTTTCCCCCGTTCATAGATTGTTTTTACATTCATCCACTTCCCCTGATGCCGATACTGTTGTGATGCTGTTTTCCGCACCATAGCGATGACATCATACTTCAGTTGCTTGACCGCAATCAGAAACGAAGGCGAACAAAACCAGCTGTCAAATAAAACATAATGAGCAGGAATTCTTTCTGCTTTGGCTTCTTTCAGAAGATGGATGGCGATGTCCGTCATCTTCTGTTGCGCCATCGCCTTTTGTTTGCCCCCATTGGTACGGAGGTCTGTTGCAGGGGACACGTCATTGACACGGTATTTCGGATTCTCGGTAGAGAGCAGGCAGTGGTTTACCGGCAAGAAGGAGTTCCCATCCGTCCACCCCAGTGTGAGCATCCGAAACCCGAAGGTGTAAACATGGTTGGCGTGGTCATAGAGCTTTGCCAGCAGCTCTACCTTTTTAGACCGGGAGCGGCTGAAAATAGAATCGTCGAGAATCAGTACATTCTGCCGTTTTTTATCTGTTAGTGGTTCGATGGTATCCCTGATGATCCTGCCCGAAAGCAAGAGCACGAACCTGCGCCAGTTGGTATGACAGGAATTGAGGAAGCGGTAAACCGTATCCTTTCCAAACGGGACAGACGCCGGATGCAGGTTCATCTGCATGAAGAAGGACCGGTGGCAGAAGACCATGGTAAAGAGTAACCGCAGGATTTGGATGGAAGAAAAGCCTTGCATCTTATTCCCATTTGACGCTTTCAGAATTTTGCCAATCTGGTACTGTTGAAAAAACCGGTTAGATTTTTCAGAAATGCATTTCGTAGAATGGTCGTCTTGTGTTATACTGTACATAGCATGAGCCTCCATTTTTGCTTGATTTTTTTTGGTCAATTAAATTATAACAAAATGGATGTGTCTCATGCTATTTTATTTTTAGAAAATGCTGATTTTGTGAGGATTACAGGGCTTTATTTCCCTGCGAAGTTTAAATATATTAAGAGGTGTTGCGGTTTAAACCCAGTAACCATGCGGGTTTACGTTGCGAGGTTGGTCGTTTTTACGACCAGGGCAGGGGAAATGCAATGCGATTTTTCACTTAAAGCAAAACTGTAGTGAATGATTAAAATTGCTTATTTTAAATGAACGATGAGAATATCATTTAAAATACATATTTTAATCTACGGATTCTTTATCCATTGTGGTAGAATGGAGAGAAAATAAGGCAAACAAGTGCCGGAAGGTTGGTATCAAGACAAGCATAGATAAAGATTTAATCATATATGATTGAAATCCTGTTGACACAAGTCGATATAAGAGATACAATGAACTTATTAGAACTACTTACCATTAAACTTATATTTTTGGAGGGAAAACTATGAACAAAAAATGGACAGCAGGATTACTGATCAGTTTATTGCTGGTTGCAGGTTGTGGCGGCAGCGGTTCCGGTGATAAAAAAGCTGAGCAGAAAGCAGCCCCTGCAAAAGATGAGATCGTCATTACGGTAGGTAATAATCTGGTAGCAGGTAAGTTTGATCCGACAATCGGTTATGGTGTGTGGAACCCGGATATTTTCCACAGTCATATCTTTAAGGTAGGTAAAGGCAATACTCTGGAGATGGATCTGGCTGTGAAAGAAACGATCAGCCAGGATGGCAGGGTTTATACATATGAAATCCGTAAAGACGGAAAATTTGCCGATGGCAAGCCGATTACTGC
>JAFNQK010000047.1 GCA_017386165.1 Treponema sp. | reverse complement strand
CCATACACCGCGTCTATCAATGCCCTGTGTAATATCGCCGGCTACGGCGCATTTATCCAACATAGTAGTCATTTTTATTTATCTCCTTAAATTAATTTAAAACTTAACAAACGGTGCAGTTACACAGCGGCAGTTCACGACCTGCCCAGCCGGAGCGCTTGCGTCACCCGGATAGTCCATTAACGCACCTTCACTCTGACTTGTTGCTGGTACTTCAAACTTTTCGTTAATCGGTACTACAACACCGTCCATTGCTAAATGAGCGTCACGGGTTCTGTCGTCTTGTACCGCCAGCCATTCCTTTTGCTCAATTCCTTCTGCTTTATAAAGTTCTGTACTTCCTGCATTGATTGTCGTACAGCTTTCAGTTCTTGCGATAAGTTCCGCCCGTGTCTTACTCATGTCATAGAATAACTCATCGCTTGCCGCTAACATCTTTTTAATCTGCTCCTGTAAGCCGTCACCTTCTGCGATACTGGCCCCAAGAACACGGCGCAACTCTTTAACCGTTGTAGCGTCCATTTCTGTACACAGCTCAAGTCCGAAAGTATCTATCCAGTTGTTGAAAATCTTCTGAAGGATTTTAGGAAGTTCAGGCTCATCCTGAGAAGCCTTAATATTACTATTTCCTAACGACTTAGGGTCATCCTTTTTATTCAGGTTCTCAAGCCCAAACTTTGCACCTTCATTCAATCCGTTCAAAAATGCGCCCGCCATACTCTGCTTAAACTTTTCGTGCATATCTTTATTATATACGCGCTGTATTTCAGTCATTACATCTTTATTGTTTTCAAGCGCATTTTTAATTGTTTTATTTACGATTTCATTCTGTTTTGCAAATACGACACGGCAGGCCGTCTTAAACGGGTCTTCAATGCTTGTTGCTCTTGCGTCGAATGATTTCCACATCTTATAACGCTTTTCTTTGTCGCCTTTGTTGATTTTATATTTTTTTGCGACATATTCTTTAAGAGAATTAAACTCTTCCTCTGACAGTTCTGCTTCTCCTTCCGGGGCTTCGTCAGGTAACTCTACCACTGCAGGTTCTTCTTCTGGAACATCAGGAAGTTCTACCGGTTCAGAATTAAACGGCACTTCCATTGTTGCCAAGCCCCGCAAATATACATCACCGCCTTTTTCGTCAATCTCATAACCCATTGCACGGCGCCAGTCGTTTACAGTAAGTGTTCCACGGCTCAAGCCTTCGTTTACAATCTGCAATTTCTGTGCAATATCTTCTTCAACTGTGTTTTCATGTCTTAAAATAAGTGTACGCTCTGGGTCGAAATCTTCCCACAAGAGCTGATTATTCATAACTCGTTCAAACATTCTCAAGTCATCTGCAAGAACGTTTTTATTCAAAAGATAAAAAGCCGAGTCGATTGTAGAACGGTTAGAAGATTCAAGAATACCGACGATTTCCGGCGGAATATGGAACTGCTGCAAAGCACTGTCACGCAAATAGCGACGGCTTTCCACAAAGTCCAGTTCTCTAGGCGATTCTGCAATTTTTTCAAACTTTGTATTTTCGCCCGTCATTACCATAATGTCATGACTATGGAACAAGCCCGACATCTTTTCTTTCCAGGTCTGTTTAATCTGGTCTGCGGTGTCCTTATCCCCGTTAGGCGCATAAATAATAGCACTAGGAGTTGCGTCATTGTAGAAAAGATTTTTTGCATACTTTGCAGCAAACTCGTCTGACTGTACTTCATCGCCGATTGCTTCTGCAACACCGTGACCTCGGCCATAAGGATCAAGTAAATCTATATCTTTAAAACTGATTACATCATTTACAGGCACTTTAATTGCGTTACCGCCTGCGCTTCCGTATGGATAGATTTCCCAGAATTGATTATGTACAGTAGGAGTAGTAACAACCCAAGAAGGTGATACTGGAAGAAGTGCAACAGGGTGTCCTTTGTCATCACGCACTTTCAAAAGATATGCTTCACCGACAAGTTTATAGCAGGCAAAAACAAAATAGCGGATATTCCACCCGGTTAAATCTCTGTAAGTAGGACAAGGATTTTCAAGCAGATTGTAAATCTCATGCTCTTCAATAATTTCTGCATTGTTCTTGTTCTGTCTTAATTCTTTCTTGTCATAAAGATACAGGTCAACGCTTGCACATTTTGTCGCAATAATACGGACTCCGTCTAAACGGGGATTTTTTTTATACAGCTCAAGAAGGTCTGTCGACGCTAAACTCGGCGCATAACTCCAGTTCTTCCTGATTGCATTTTTGATTTTATCTGTGATTTTTGACATGGTTTCTTCCTCATGTACTGTTTATATAAAAACAACAACAATACTTTAGATATTAGTATTGTCTATTTTTGTATACATAATAATTTATTGTTGCTTAT
>JAFNQK010000434.1 GCA_017386165.1 Treponema sp. | reverse complement strand
GTCTTGTGGCCATAGTGGAGAGGAAATACCCGTTCCCATACCGAACACGGAAGTCAAGCTCTCTAACGCCGATGATACTGCACTCTTGTGTGGGAAAGTAGGTAGCTGCAAGACTTTTTTTATTTAACACTGAAATTAAGGGTGATTAGACTCGCTTGGTGATGAACCTCCCACACAAGAGTGCAGTCAGGTGGGCACAGAGCGAAGCGAGTGGGTCAGTTTACGAAGTAAACTGAGTAAGTGCGCTATGCGCAAAGTAGGTAGCTGCAAGACTTTTTTTATTTTAAACTATTTTACATTTGTTTTTTGTGATATATTTTGTGTATGAAAGAAATTAGTGCATTAGATTTTAATGAAAACATTTTTAAATTGATTGGAAAAGATTGGTTTCTTGTTACAGCGGATGACGAAAATAAAACAAATATGATGACTGCCAGCTGGGGTGGAATGGGTGTTTTGTTCAATAAAAATGTTGTAACGATTTATGTTCGTCCATCGAGATATACAAAGACCTTTATTGATAAATCTGAAAAGTTTTCTCTTTGTGTTTTGCCTGAGAATTATCGGGATGCTCTAGCTTATTGTGGTAAAGTAAGCGGCAGAGATGAAGATAAAATCTCAAAAACAGGTTTAACTGTTTCTAATATTTCTGATTGTTCAGTTTTCAATGAAAGTAAAATTGCTTTTGTTTGTAAAAAGCTTTATTCTCAGCAGATGGATGCAAATCTTCTTGTAGATAAAAAACTAAGAGACACTTTTTGGAAAGAAGATGTTCATGTAATGTATATTGCTGAAATCGAAAAAATCCTGGTTAATGAATAAATGAAAGTTTTTTTAGCCGATGTTTTAGGTTATTGCATGGGTGTTAGAAGAGCAATGGATTGTGCTAATAAAGCTCTCTGTGATAACTCTGATAAAAGAGTTTATTCCCTTGGGCCTCTTATTCATAATCGCATTGCTTTAGAAGGCTTGCAAAATAAGGGAATGACAGTTCTTGATGAGGAAAATATTGATTCTATAAATGAGGAATCTATTATCGTTATCAGGGCTCATGGGGTTGCTCCTTCTGTTAGTAATAAATTGATTTCAAAAAACTTGAATGTTGTTAATGCTACCTGCCCAAAAGTAACTGCAAGTCAACGAAATGCTGAAAAATATGCAAAACATGGGTATCTGGTTCTTCTTGTTGGTGACAAAAATCATGGAGAAGTAACTAGTATTGCCGGTTATGCAGGTACTTCTTTTAAGCTGATTGAAAATATCCAAGAAGCTAAGTCTTTAAAAATTGATTATAATCAAAAAGCGGTTTTGTTATGCCAGACTACTTACAATGCTGAAGATTTTCTGTCTATTGCTGAAGAAATCAGCAAAAAAGTAAGTGACCTGAAGATCTTAAATACAATTTGTTCTGCAACAAAAGAGAGGCAGGAAGCCCTTAAAAAATTATGTCCTGATGTTGACGGGGTAATCGTTGTCGGTGGAAAGAATTCTGCCAACACTAAGCGCTTGTATCAAATTGCACAGGAAAATTGTAAAAGAGCTGCTCTAATCGAAACGTGGCAAGAGATTCCAGAAGATTTTTATAATCTTGAGAAGGTTGGTATTACGGCAGGGGCTAGTACTCCTGATGAAGTAATAATGGAAGTTAAGGATAAACTTGAAACCAGGTAGATATTAGAGGATTTCAATATCCCCATTTTAATTGAAATATCATCATTTATGGAGTATAATAAATACTATGACTAGATGTTTTACAATGTTAAAGCCAGGCGTATTGAATCGCAGACTTGTTGGTGAAATTATTGGACGTATGGAAAAGAAAGGTCTCAAACTTGTGGGACTTAAAATGATGCAGATTAGCCCTGAACTTGCATCAAATCATTATGCAGAACACAAAGAAAAGCCATTCTTCGGCGATTTATGTGCATATATCACAAGTGCTCCTGTAGTTGCTATGGTATGGCAGGGTGATGACTGTGTAAATTTAGTTAGAAAGATTGTTGGCGCAACAAAGCCTTCTGAAGCAAATCCTGGAACAATCCGTGGAGATTATTGTATGCATACAAATTACAATGTTATACATGCTTCTGATAGCGATGCTAGTGCTGAACGAGAGATTGGTTTATTTTTTAAGAAAGAAGAAATTTTTGATTGGGAAGATGGAATTTCTTCCTGGATTTAATTATTGAGTTTATTAAAAATACAACTAAAGAAGGTGTCTTAAATGGAATCTAAGAATGTAGGCGTCCTTGGTGGCGGTGCATGGGGTACTGGTTTAGCTCAGGCTTTGGCTAATGGTGGTCATAAAGTTCAAATGTGGGCTCTGGAACCAGAAGTAAAAGAATCCGTTAATAATGAACATGAAAATAAAAAATTTTTACCTGGGTATAAATTAAGTAAAAATTTAACAGTTACTAATGATATTATTGAAGCAGCAACAGGAAAAGAATTTTTAATTATTGCTTCGCCTTCTTTGTTTTTGGCAAGTACAATTCAGAAAATTACTGGTGTACCAAACATTGCAGACGGTTCAACAGTGATTGCAGCCCTTACAAAGGGTTTTGTTCCTTCTAAAGACGGTCCAAAACTGATTCTTGAAACAATTGAAAACGTTTTGCCAGGCATTTATAAGGGGAATACTGTATATGTTGCAGGTCCTAGCCATGCAGAAGAAGTTGCAATGGGTAAATTAACCGGTTTAATTGCCGCATCTGAAAATGCAAAAAATTCAATTAAAGTTCGTGAATTGTTGCGTGTTCCTGGACTTATGGTATACAGCAGTCTTGATGTAATTGGTGTTCAGATTTGTGCCGCTGCAAAAAATGTTGTTGCAGTTATTTACGGTGCATTGGACGCTGTCAGTGAACATTCTCAGATGTTTGGTGATAACAGTGAAAGCTTGTTGCTTGCAGCTGGATTGAATGAAATTCAGACTTTGGGAATGGCAATGGGCGCAACTCATCCTGAAACCTTTACTTCTATTTCTGGTGTAGGGGATCTTGATGTAACTTGTAAGAGTAAGTTTGGCCGTAACCGCAGATTTGGGCAGGATATTATCAAAACTGATATTCTTTCTAAATTTAAGGATCTTGACGATTTAATCGCTAATATTTCTAAAATTGGTTACCTTCCTGAAGGTGCTGTTGCATGTAAATATGTTCACGAATTGTGTGAAAGACGTGATATTAAATTGCCTTTGTGTAATGGTTTGTACAGAATCTTGAATAAAGAAATCAGGCCTCTAGACTTTTTGGATCAGTTCTTGCTCAAAGGAAATTATTAAAAAATAGGAATTTGAAATGCTCGAAAAAATTACTGGTACATTCAGCAATATTGTTAAAACTCTCAGCGGAAAGTCGACTATTTCTGAAAAAAATATCGAAGAAACAGTTGAACAGATTAAGATGGCCTTGTTGGAGGCTGATGTTAACCTCAGAGTTGTAAGAAGATTCGTTAATTCTACAATTGAAGAAGCAAAGGGTGAAAAAGTTTTAAAAGCTGTAGATCCTGGTCAGCAGTTTGTTAAAATTATTTATGACAAAATTGTTGCAATGCTTGGAGACCAGAAGAAAGACCTCAATCTTAAGGGACCGGATACAACATCTGTTATCCTTATGCTGGGTCTTCAGGGTGCCGGTAAGACAACAGCTGCACATAAATTAGCTGCAAAACTTAAGAAAGAAGGTCGAAGACCTTTGCTTGCTGCCTGCGATTTGGTTCGTCCGGCAGCTGTTGAACAGTTATCTGTTCTTGGTGAAAAAATTGGTGTTCCTGTTTTTAAAGAAAACTCAAAGGATGCTGTAAAGAATGCCGAAGAAGCATTAAAGTTTGCAAAAAAGAATCAGTACGATACTTTAATTGTCGATACTGCCGGTCGTCTTCAGATTGATGAAGAAATGATGGCAGAGCTCGTAAAGATTAAGAAGTCTCTATCTCCTGATGAAGTCGTTCTTGTTGCTGATGCAATGACTGGTCAGAATGCAGTTGAAATCGCACAGTCTTTTGATGAACAGCTTGGTCTTACAGGTGTTATCCTTACAAAGTTTGACTCTGATGCCCGTGGTGGTGCGGCTCTTTCTTTACGTTCAATTACAGGAAAACCAATTCTCTATATTGGTACTGGTGAAAAAACTGAAGATTTTGAGCAGTTCCATCCGGAAAGAATTGCAAGCCGCATTCTTGGAATGGGTGATGTTGTTTCTCTTGTTGAAAAAGCTCAGGCAACAGTAGATGAAGAAGAAGCTTTGCGTTTGCAGAAACGTATGGCTAAGAATGAATTTACTCTTGATGATATGCTTGCTCAGTTTCAGCAGGTTAAAAAGATGGGCTCTATGCAGTCTCTGATGGATATGATTCCAGGTATGGCAAATCAGCAGATTG
>JAFNQK010000433.1 GCA_017386165.1 Treponema sp. | reverse complement strand
CATGATACCGCTGAAATCACAGGTCGGAAAACTTTCTCCGGACATTGCACATGAAATTACATGCAGCTGCCATCTGGAATTTTTTGATGCATATCTTAAAAACAAAAAGCCTGAACCGAATCTTCCGAACAACGAAAACGTGCAGTCAAAAAAATACGAGGCGGATGTCTGATAAAAAATGGGCTGCTTTTTTTACCAAGTTGACAAATGAAACGAAACTGAGTAAAATGAATTTTATCAGATTATTTTAATAATCTGAGAGATTCAGATAAGGGTTTCTAAAAAAGATTTTTAGAAATGCTCGTACATTACAAAAGGAGGTTTTGTATGAAAAAATTAGGTCTTGCTCTTTTGACTGCGACAACACTGTTTGTTGGTTGTTCTTCCGTTCAGCCTATATGCGCCACATCAAACAGACTTGGTTCAAAAGTGGGAGAAGCTACGGCTACTTATCTTTTTGGTTATCTTCCGCTTGGTGGAGCTGACGCTTCCATCCAGACTGCGGCCAGAAAGTCCGGTATCACAATGATTTCAACTGTTGACCAGAAAGTAACTCTCGGTTTCTTTACTACGAATGTAACAACAATTGTTACTGGTGAATAATCGGAAAAACCAGGGCAGACGCGGAATGTTTTCTTGAATCTGCCCGTTTTTTTTTAATTTTTTTTATAAAACAGATGAATAAAAAAACATATAGAATATTTTTATCGGCTTTGTTTTTGATACTGTTGATTCCGGCACTGTTTGTTTCCTGCGCATCAACGGAACAAAGACTGTATACTGTCGCACAGGAAGAAGGTCAGCTGATTTTCCTCAGGCCGACAACGCTTAAAAACTCTAAGTCTTTTGTGCTGACGAATTCGGCATTTGATGTTACTGTCCGCGTAAAGAATTTTTCTCTGACTGATGACAACACCGTTAATTACACCCTGTACTTGCCAAAAGGACATTACAATTCTTTTGAAAACGCAGAGCTTTTCTTTTCCGTTCCATCATGCGAAAAGATTGAGCTTGGCGGGAAGACGGTCCTGTACAAGGATTTTGACCGCAAAAAAAATCTTGAGGTACGCTATTCCAGCACTATGACCGCACAGCAGATTCTTTTGCTTTTGGAAAATCCTGATGCGGTACAAATCGGTGTGACATTCGAAGGCGAGACGCAGCTGTTCAAGTCTGAAGATTTTTCACAAAAGCTCTATGAACTGGGAGTGCTTGTTTTATGAAAAACGCAAAAGAATTTGAAAAAAAAATCGCATGTTTTGCATCAGTTTTTGTCGCTGCACTGCTGATGCTTGCCTGTGTCTCATGCTCTAAACAGGCTGCCGTAGTACATGATCCCGTTCTGGCCGCTACGATTTGTGGCTCTTGGGAGATGAGGAACAAGGCTGATACGGAACTTTACAGCAATCCAGGAACGAACGATGAGAGTCTGCAAGGTACCGCCGAGATTCTATATGTTACGGAACTGTCTTTTTCGGAAAACCGTTTTTTCAAGATGCGGATTTCTTCTGAGCTTTTGTCGCTATCCCTGATTAAGAACTCCGTGTTTGACAGCGATACCGTCCGGCAACAGGCAGAAAGCCTTGTGGAGATTTCCGGCACTTATACCTGCGGTAAGGAATACCTTATTTTGCAGAACCAGAATATAAAGCGTGACAACAGCGATGTCCGTACGGAAGATTCCATTGACAACGAGAAGACGACCGTAAAATGGTCTCTAAAAGACGACGTGCTTGAGCTTGTTGACCTTAATACGAAAAATACGGTTTCTTACCAGCGTAAAAATCTTTAGAAAACCAGACGCACATTTCCGTTCAATGCAATCCTCAATATGCCGACCACCACAAGATGCGCGGGATAATAAATATAGAAAAACCATTTCATGCCTTTCCACTTCCCGCGCTCACCATTGTAATTTGAGAGGACAAAAATCGACAGGAACGTGAAGATTTGCAATGCGCCGTAAAGTCTGTCGATGAAAATAAAATAGACCGCCGCATAAACAAAAGTCCAGAACACAATGTCAACGACCTGCTTTTTGAAACTTTCTCGATGTGCATACAGAAAAAACGGACACATGCACGCAATGCACGACCAGTCGGACGGAAAAGTTATAAGGCAGACCACCGCAATCAAAATGATTTTCGCCCAGAACGGCATTTTTTCATTACGGCAAAGTGCGATCAAAACCACCGCCCAGGCAAGCGACCACATTACGCTGGTCTGATTGAAAGCCCCAGTCTTGAACGGAACAAACGGAATCCCGAATGCAAAGTTGTATGCAAAATGCGAAACCAGCGCAAACACAAAAAGTCTCGCCGCATATTTTTTTATGTCATGCGTGTAGTGGCATCCCTCGGCAATAAAAAACCACATAATCGGCGCGGTCAACCTTCCAATCACATGCAGCGCAAAAACATACCAGACCGCTTGAAGTCCCGGAAACAAAACCCAAGT
>JAFNQK010000432.1 GCA_017386165.1 Treponema sp. | reverse complement strand
GTTCCAGCTGGGCACCGAATGTTTCTTCGTAATATTTGAGTTCGCCTTTATCAAAGCTGATGTCAGTACCGCACCAGGACCAGATAACATTCTTGTCAGATTTATCTTTTGCAATGTGCTCAGGATTTGAATCAAAGTCTCGGTCATTGTGTCTTGAAGAAAATGCCTTCTTGTCAGTTTTACGCTTGCGTCCTGAGTTCATTGTGCAGCGCATCTTTCCCTGTGGATTTGTTTTATAATCAGAATTGAAGCCATAATCTCCGCCGAGTTCTTTAAGCTGATGCAAAATGTTCCGGAGTGCCTTTACATCATCTTTTGCATGATAGACTTTATGTGAATCAAAAAGATGATTGTCACGCTCAGGATCGTTTTTGTAGTCATGTCCGTTTACCGGATTTTTCCAGGCTGGCTCTGATATGCCGGCCGGCGGATTTTGTGTTGTTGTTTTGTAAGTTGTATAAGTCATAGTGCTCCTCTTGTTGTAAAAATTGACTTTATTGTAGTAGTGCCATTTGGCACTCTTTTCATCCGCCGTCTGGCGGATAAGTTCGCGTGTGTGCATTTTCTTTTTTCAGGGGCCCCAGGTGTTGATGCTTTGCGTCAACACATATGGGGTTATGCACACGCGTTGAAGTCTCTCCAGAGACTTTATTCCGTCACGTGACGGAGATCCGCCGACCGGCAGATTTGCAGAAACTCTGCTATCCGCCATTTGGCGGATTTGTAAGATCTCTGCAAAGTGCCAAATGGCACTCCTAAATAATCTTCCTTTTTCCAAGGCGGTAGCTTTCACCAACAAACTCAACTGATTTGCAAGTTTCAGTCAAACGGTCCACAACTGCATCCCCCAGTTTTTTAAGCAAATCTTCTTTTTTCAGATTTGAAATCAGAACTGTTGGAAGCATGTTTTCGTAGCGGCGGCGAAGAACATAATTCAGAATAGAATCTTCCTTCGCCTGTTGCATCGAACGGCCGATTTCATCAATAACAAGCATTGGCGTGGTTGAATAAAAGTTCATAAGTTCCACGCGGTTTATTTTTGCGTGATAATCTGTAGAACCTTCATATTGGAAAATCATTTCTTCAATCGAAATAAAAGTACCGCCGGCTTCACGGATAATCGAAGAACCAAGATGAGTTTTACCCACACCCTTTGGTCCAAGCAGAAGAAGAACCGAATCATTGTTTTCCTTATGCGAATACTCGATGACTGCCTGAAGGCGTTTTTCATCATCTGCATTTCGTGCCTTCCAGGTTTCAAAAGATTCATTCCAATAACGCTTCGGAACTCCGCTGTTTTCAAACTCCTGTTTCTTTCTTGCAAGTAATTCAAGTTCTCGTTGTCTCTCTGCTTCTGCCTCTCTCTGACGAACTATCTCTTCTTGTTCCGGAGTTGAAATCAATGTAAACTGCGGAATCATAAAATCCCGGATTGTTTTAATATTGTCTTTTTCCATTTATGATGCTCCTCCTTTGCTACAAGTCTAAAATGGTAAATTGTCCAGAGTTTCCTGGCTTACTTCATCAACACCGGTTTCTTTTACAGCTGTTGTGTTTGTTTTGTAAGCCACGTTTGTTCTTTTTTGATTAAGCCATTTTCGTAAAGATTCATAATCTGATTTTGGATGAGCGTTCTTTTCTTCCTTCCATCTGGAATATTCCTGAATTGAAGAAAGGACAGCTGTCTTTCCAAAATCATTAATCAGTTTTTGTATTTCATCTTTTGTCATAAAAACATTAGTTGTATTTCCAGCTGACTCTTTTAAATATATAGTTTTATTATTCACACCTTTATTATTCTCCTGGACATCTGTGACTATAGGGGATTGGACATTGTTGTCCTGACCTTGTTGACACTGGTGTCCATACCATGACATGTACTCCTTTAAGGATGGAATACATGTATTTATCATGATCTGACGTTCTGTTACCTGTAGAGAGTTTTTCTGATAAATCATGTTTGTAATTATCAGATTTCGTTTCTTCAGATCATTAATCCATCTGGAGATGGTTCTGGAACTTACTTTATATCTTTTCACAAAGTATTCATTTGAACCCCAGCAATAACCCTTTTGTTTTGTGTGTGAAGCTATATCCCCAAAGAGCAGCTTTTCACCAATTGGAATATTTGAATCAGTAAGAATAAACTCTGGAACAATAACGAACTGTATCTTTTCAGGCTGATTTTCTTGCTCCATTGATACCGTCCTTGACAGTAGTACAGCCTTTACCAATGTTTACGCGCTTATGACTTGTAAGCTCATAAAATTCAATCCGCCCATCATGAAAAGTGAATTTAACTTCGCATGAACCATGTACAATATGTTCATCATTAATCTGATTCATCAGCTGGATTAAAAGTTCTTCAGTCATTATTGGGCCTCCTCAAGTTTTGTCTGGCCGCGAAGAACAGGAGCAGTTACTGTGCACTTAGTAATATATTTTTCCAGCTCTTTGCGATGGATAAATACACGTTTGTGGATAACAGTTCTTGGTAAATCTGAATAAGAAATCAGACTATCTAAAGTGCTGACTCCAATTCCCATAATCTGAGCAGCTTCCTGACGTGTAAATAGAGTTTTTTCAGGCCACTCAGTAATTTCATAAGGTGTAGTTTTCATTGACCTTTCTCCTTCAAACTTCTCTTGCAGAAAGAAGTTCAGTTAGTTTTATTCAAGAGAATCTCTCTTGTTCTGCAACTATCTGAAGGATAAAGGAAGATAAAAATCTTTAATAAGGAAAAATTAAGGAAAAAACAATAATCAAGATATTCGTATAATTGACAATTAGCTATAAGATTTTTCTGTTTAAAAAACAGAGCCCACCAAGGCTAATGGCTTGGCTATCATCAAAATCAGAGGGGTATTTTTTTGCGTTTTATTTGTTTAAGAAATCTTTGAAGTGACATTGAACTTACTTCAAAGTCACTTCAAAGTAAACTTCAATGTCATTGAACTAAACATAAACAGCTTCAAGGCACAACTTTAATTGGGAAATACGTTTTCCCATATTAAAGCCTCTTCCAGTTTATTCAAATTTATTCTTTCAACAAATCCATATCTAATTACTGAAAGTCCAAGCAGAAAAAATATCTTGTCTTTATTCTTCAAAAGAAATTCTTTTTGCTGTGAATTCGCGATGGAAAGCATTTTTTCGTAATACCATTTAGCCTGTTCAAATGTTGTAAGCTTAGTTAAATTGACTGCATCATTCCAATCAATAATAAAGGGTAGATTATTTACTTCTTCGGTGAGGGTAATATAAAACTCAGATCCCTGGCCTACGAGATAATGCATTTCAATTACATCTTCAGTTTTTAATCTGATATATAGGATCTGTTCCGGAAATGAACCAGAATTATCGATATGAAAATAGCACAACTCTGAAAATAGCAGTTCCAAATCTCCCATGACATTAAAATATTTTTCAAGAGCCATATTAACATCCCCATTTTTGATAGCATCATCTATCCATTCCTGAGGAAGAATTTTTTGCCAGTCACTATATTGAAAATCATCCGTATATAATGCACATGTAAGTTTTCCTGATTTTTGATTCTTTGCACAATATTCCATAATCCAATATGGAAGTCCATCGTAATCTATTTTTTTATCTTCTTTCATTTTTATTTCCTTTAAAAATAATAGTAACATAGGACTGAGTTACATCGCATTAAACTGTTAATTTAATGAAGCATAAGCGCTAAATCGTCATTTTACGATTTTTAGATTTTAAACTAACAGTTTAATGACAAATGAAAATTTATTTGTTAAAGTGAAAATACAAAACACAAATTAAAGTCGCTGGCCCTAAGAAGCCGAGCGCCGTGTCTCATTGGTTTGACAGGCCTGAGACAAAAACCCGCTGCGCCGTTGGCGTAAAAATATCTTTTATGAAAGGAGTGCGTAATGAGCACAGACACATTTGACATTACAAAATTATCTCGTGCACTGATTGGCAAAAAGAGATGCTATTCGGCAATTCTACGCGCACTTTGGAATTACAAAATGCCTGGGCAGGCAATAAAAGATAATGGAGTTTTTGTTAAAGGAGTTAAATCATATGAGGACCGTAACCATTCAAAGGCCGGTTGTTGATCTGAAATCAACCGGTGCACAAATCAAATCACTCAGAATCAAAAGTGGATACACTGTCCACGATATTCAGGCTGTATTCGGTTTTGAATATCCGCAGGCTGTTTATGCCTGGGAAAGTGGAAAGTCAATTCCAACAATCGACAACTTGCTGGTGCTTGCTCACTTGTTTGAGAAGTCAGTCGAAGAGATTGTAATTCAGCGCATGATTGAAGTCGAAGTTTCATGCGTTTCAAACAAGATTGAAAAGCTCTGCAACAAGAATTGTAACGATTGCAAATTGCGCCTGAGTGCCTAGTCTTTTTCTGTCTGTAAGCCAAAGTTTTAAATTAATGGTTTACAGACAGACTGAACTTCCAATCATACAATTAAATCATCGCTACAGCTAAATTCTAACTCTGGGGAATTATATGAAAAAACAATTATCTGCACAGGCAATTTCTCATTATATTGAGTGGCTTTCATTTGACCATATTAAGTCCACAAATCTGTCTGAAAAGGATTCAATACTGTTGGACAAACTTTATGAAATATTAAATCAAATAAAACCAACCGGGAAAGATAACTGTCATGAATTATGGTTATATGCATTAAATAATCGAAATAATAAAGTATGGTTTTCTCTTTGTACGACTGAATATCAGAAAAGTCGAGCAGTTTTCTTGGGAGGAAAATTTATCATTGGTATTAATCCTCATCTTGAAAAAGATTGGCAGTCTGAAATTACGGATTTACTTGAGTGGATGATTAGTGCTGTAAATGAAGCAATTGAAATGTTGAAACAAGGAACATATAACTCTTTTGTTGAGGAATATCTCCCTTATAAATATAGGCAGGGAGCGATTCTGCGGAAAAAATATTATGAATTGTTCCCAGAAGAAAATGAAGATGATGAGGATAAACTCACAAAAGAAGAGATTGATGATTTTGTGAACTATGTAAATCAATTCGGATTATCAGAAGATGGAAACATTATTTCAGATTTTGTTCTTCCTGCAATGACATCTGGAAAATATTTTGAAATCTGTTCTTATGGATATTCAGAAAACAAAATGAAATATTACGACAAGTGGCCCCCAATTGAGATGTATAAACGTTATGCAGACGACAGAGACGGAGGGTTAACAAAAATAAATCCAGATTCTGAAAGCGATTTTCTCAACTGGTTTTCAAAAAGCGATGATGAGAAATGGAAAGAAGATGAAAATCCGAGTCATACTTGGGAAGTAATAGAAGGCGGTTCTCGAACAAGAATGCATCTTTATTTGGAAAAGACAGATAGAGGTTGGAGTCTTGAACTTGCGGGAAGCAGAAGCTATTGCACAGTAGAATCAGTAAGATTTTATCTTGGTCTTGTTCATCATGGTATTTTTCCAACTTTTTATGGTGTAAAAGAATTGTTAGCCAAGATTAAGGAGGAAGATAAGCTTGGTGTTGTTGGCTATGAAGGTTCAACATTTGCTTATGCGTATGGAGGTTTTCCGGACCCAGATATTGTCAATTTTATTTATATGCCAGAAAAAAAGCAAAAGACTTTTATAAAAAATACAATCTGGTATGAACTTCAAAAGATTGAATT
>JAFNQK010000431.1 GCA_017386165.1 Treponema sp. | reverse complement strand
AGAGCCGGCGAAGATGTAAAAGCTGTAAAGGCTGCCGCAAAAGCAGATGCTGCTTCAAAAATTGATGCAAAATATGAATGGCTTGAAAAAACAGCAGCAAAAAAATACAAGAAGATTGGAGAAAAAGTTCCTTCTCCAATGACTGTTGCAGGAATTTTGAGTGCTTATTCAAACGAAGCTGAACTCCTTGAAGAATTCACAGCAATTTATCGCGATGAAATTCTTAAGGCAAAGAAAAACTATCAGAATTCAGTAAAGCTTGGTCTCGACCTTTCTGGTGGTATGAACATTATCGTAAAGGCTGATCTTGATGCAGCTGCAGCTTCTCAGACAGAAGCAAATGTAATTGCTGATATCGACCAGTTCAAAAAAGATGCCATGGCAAATGCAATTGAAAATCTTTCAAGCCGCATTGACCGCTTTGGTCTTACAGAACCAGTTATTCGTCAGCAGGGTGAAGATCGCATTTATATCGAAATGCCTGGTGCAGCAGAAGCTGATTCAATCAATACAATTATCATGGGTAAGGGTATTTTGAACTTCCGTCTTGTAGACAGTGAAGCAACAGAAAAATTCTCTGCATACTACGCAAACCATGCTGCTGGTACTTTCAACGCTAACGGAGAACTTATTGATACATCTGTAATTCCTTCTGACTGCGAAGTAATGGGGCAGTATACAAAAGATGATTACGGTCTTGATGAAAGAATCGGTTATCTCGTTGTTAAAAAGGAAATTGCACTTGATGGTCAGCACATCAAATCTGCAACTGTAGGTGCAGACAACCTTACAAACCGCCCTGAAGTAGATTTCGTTCTTGACGGCGACGGTGCTGAAATTTTTGCTAAGTTCACAGGTGCTCACAAAGGTGAATATCTTGCAATCGTAAGTGATAACAAGATTAAGTCTTATGCACGCATCAACGATGCTATTACCGGCGGACGCGTTGCAATTACAGGTTTCGGCCTTGAAGAAGCTCAGAATCTTCAGAAGGTTTTGCAGACTGCATGGCTTAATGTTCCACTTTCTGTAGAAAGCCAGCAGGTAATCGGTGCTTCACTCGGTGAACAGGCTATCCAGCAGGGTATTAAGGCTATCATCGTTGGACTTCTTGCAATCATGGTATTTATGATTATCTGGTACAAAGCTGCAGGTATCAACGCTGTTGTAGCTCAGGTTTTGAACCTTTATATCATGTTCAGTATTCTTTCTGCTTTCAATCTTACACTTTCACTTCCATCTATTGCCGGTATGATTCTTACAATCGGTATGGCAGTTGATGCTAACGTAGTTATTTTTGAACGCATTAAAGAAGAAGTTGCTCTTGGAAAGAGTCGTGCTGCTGCAATTGCAACAGGTTTTGATAATGCTTTCTGGGCTATTATGGACTCGAATATTACAACTTTCATTGCTGCGATTTTCCTTTCACAGCTTGGAACTGGTTCAATCCAGGGATTCGCTGTCAGCCTGGCAATTGGTGTAATTTCGTCTGTATTTACAGCACTCTTTGTATCTCGCCTTATGTTCGATTTCGATACTGATATTCTTAAAGCTACAAGAGTAAGCATTGGCTGGAGGGTAAAATAATGGAAAAGAAACTTCATCAGTTTAGTAAAGCATTTTTGCCTTGCGGTATTTTTAGTCTTGCAATTATCGTATTCGGTATTGTAGGACTTGTTACTCGCGGAATTAACTTTGGTATCGACTTTAAACCAGGTCTTATCGAAGAAATCCGAATTGCTCCTGCAGCTGCAGAGCTTACATATAACGGAACTGCAAAAGTTACGGTTGACGCATACAAAACAGGTGTTGATTTTGTAATCAGCGGTACAGGTGCAGAAAACGAAACAAAATCTTATTCATTTGCTGAATACGCAACTGTAAAAGATTTGGTAAACGCAATCAATGTTAATGGTGTAAAAGCTGTATTGAAAACAGACGGTTCAGAAGAATCATATAAGATTTTCCTTAATTCTGCAGTTACAACAGTTCTTTCAAAGAATCCTCTTTATCTTTACGCAGGTAACGAAGATGTTTCAGTAGATAGCGTTCGTGAAGCACTTGCATCTTTGGAAGGAATTTCTGTTAAGGCTCTTGGAAAAGACGGCTTCCAGATTCGTATGGCTGCTTCAGAAGATGAAACAAACCAGAATCTTCAGAATTCAGTTACAGATACATTGGCTTCTGAATTTGGTGCAGAAAAGATTGCAATCATCAAAACTGATTTTATCGGTTCAAACTTTTCTAAAACACTTGCAAGAAAGTCTGTTGTACTTCTTCTTGTAACTGTTCTTTTGATTTGGGTTTATGCAGCATTCCGCTTCCACTGGGACTTTGCTCTTGGTTCGGTAATTGCTTTGCTCCATGATACACTTATAATGATGACATTCATTATCTGGACTCATATGGAATTCTCTACAACTGTTCTTGCTGCAGTACTTACAATCGTAGGTTACTCAATCAACGATACAGTCGTAATTCTTGACCGCGTTCGTTCTAACTTGAGATTGAAGAAAGTTGACAGTTTTAATGAACTTCTCGATCGTTCACTTTCTGATACTTTGGGACGTTCTATCATTACAACTGTAACAACAATGTTTGCTGTAATTTCACTTTATGTATTTACAACTGGTTCAATCAAAGACTTTGCTCTTGCATTGCTCGTT
>JAFNQK010000430.1 GCA_017386165.1 Treponema sp. | reverse complement strand
CTTCATCAGCCTTTTGGTGATGCTTACGGTGCATGGCGCGCTCTTGAAGAATTTTATGAAAAAGGAATTTTAAAGGCAATCGGAATCTCCAACTTTTATGCCGACCGCATGGTGGAGTTTGCGTCCTTCAACCGTATAAAGCCTATGGTGAATCAGGTGGAATGTCATCCTTTGAATCAGCAGATAGAGGCAAAAAAATGGAATGACAAGTACGGTATTCAGCTTGAAGCCTGGGCCCCTTTTGGCGAGGGACGTGGTGGTCTTTTTGAAAATCCTGTGTTAAAAGAAATTACTGCCGCACATGGAAAAACAACAGCTCAGGTTATGCTCCGCTGGCACCTGCAGAGAGGAATTGTGGTTATTCCAAAATCAACCCACAAGGAACGCATGGCAGAAAACCTGAATGTCTTTGATTTTACCCTCACTGCCGAAGAGATGGTAAAAATCACCGCTCTCGATACTGCAACAAGTTCCTTCTTCAGTCATCAGGATCCTGCAATGGTGGAATGGTTCGTAAAAAGGGTTGAAGAGCGGAAGAAGCAGCAGGATTCTTCAAAAGAAAAGAAGGCATGGTAGAAAAGCGAAGAAATCAGTTATGATGCTCTCCATGACGATTACACTTTGCTTCAAAGTTTGGCTTGAGCTCTCCCTTGGCAAAAAGCTCTGTGGCTTCGTCGGCACTTCCTGTTATTCCCGGGACTTCCTTCAATCCGCTGGCAGCAATGGCTTCGATGGCACTTTGACCGCGGTTTCCCAAAATCGGTGTTTCAACTCCAAGGCTCTTTAAGTTTGGCGGAATGGGTGGCGTCCGTTTACTCCCTTTTCTATCACTTGTGAGGAAAGAATCTTTCCGTCTTCAATCTGATAAATCCTAAAATACTGGGTTTTCCAAAATGCTGGAAAACATTTCCTGTTTCTTTTTCGTAAGTTACTGCTACTTTCATGGTTTGTATTATACATTTTCTTTCGTCTGTTGAATGAGGAAATAAGTGTTTTTTACATATTGACAAATATCTATGTGTCTGTTATATTATAACATATAGATACTTATCAATATGAGGTTGCCTATGAATGAAACAGAACTCGCTCTTGTCTGCAAGGCTTTGGGTGATGAAAACCGCGTTCAGATAATAAAAATGCTGACAGGCGGGGAATTGTGTGCCTGTAAAATTCTTGACGCTTTTAATATTACTCAACCGACTCTTTCCCATCACATGAAGATTCTTACAGACTGCAATCTTGTCAATTCAAGAAAAGAAGGCAAGTGGACATATTATTCAATAAACTGCAAAAAGTTCTCGGAGTTCAAGAGTGCTGTCTATGAGTTTACCTGCAAAACTTCACCTGCAAAAAAATCAGCTGGAAAGTGCTGCTGCAAGGATTAGTGATTATGGGCAGTTTTATTCAAAACCAGATTCTTGGGATGCAGTGGCTCAATACACTGATTGGAAAAATGTTTTCTGTTTTTGGGCTTGATGTCGAAAGTCGTTTTGGTGGAAGCCTTCACTTTTTCTTTTATGATGTAATTAAAATTACTATTCTTCTTTTTGTGCTGATATTTTTGATTTCATACATTCAGTCATATTTTCCGCCAGAAAGAAGTAAAAAGATTTTGTCGCATTGCAAGGGATTTTCTGCCCGGGTAATTGCTGCTCTTTTGGGAACTGTGACATCCTTTTGCTCCTGTTCTTCAATTCCGCTTTTTATGGGTTTTACGACTGCGGGACTTCCGCTTGGGGTTACCTTTAGTTTTTTGATTTCTTCTCCGATGGTTGATTTTGCTTCACTCATTTTGCTGACCAGTATCTTTGGCTGGAAGATTGCGATTGCTTATGTTGTACTGGGGCTTGTTATTGCTGTTGCCGGTGGAACAATAATTGAACATCTCCACATGGAAGATCAGGTTGCTGATTTTATCCGTAACGGAAAAAGCATTTCTCTTGAAGAAGAAAAGCTTTCACAGAAGCAAAGGCTGATTTCTGCGTTAAAGTCTGTTGGCAGTACTTTAAAAAAAGTTTTTCCTTATATACTTTTGAGTGTTGCGGTGGGGGCGGTAATTCATAACTGGATTCCTGAGGACTGGATTGTCAGCCTGCTTGGAAGGAAAAATCCGCTTGGTGTAATTCTTGCAGTTTTTGCGGGCATTCCCATGTATGCAGATATTTTTGGCTGCATTTCAATTTCTGAAAGCCTCTTAATGAAGGGGGCGCTTTTGGGAGTGGTTTTGAGTTTTATGATGGCAGTAACGACTTTGAGTTTGCCTTCGCTGATTATGCTTAAAAAGGCGATAAAAACAAAGTTGCTGGTAACTTTTGTTTCAATCTGCGTAGCCGGAATAATTCTTGTCGGATATTTTTTTAATGCTTTTCAGGCATTATTTTTATAAATTGGAAAGGAGAATCAAATGGAAAATCTTACAATTAAAGTTTATGGCAGCGGCTGCAAGGGATGCCAGACCCTGCATCAAAATGTAATTGATGCGCTTGCAGAAATGAATATTGCGGCAGACGTTCAGTATGTTACAGACATGCAGAAGATTATGGAAACCGGTGTAAT
>JAFNQK010000429.1 GCA_017386165.1 Treponema sp. | reverse complement strand
TTTTCCTGCAAGAATCTTAAAAAGTGAAGATTTTCCGGAACCGTTAGGTCCGATTACGCCGATTTTAGCGCCATAATAGTAAGAAATGCTTACGTCTTTTAATACAACTTTAGTTCCATATGCGCGGGTTACGCGATCCATGGTGTAAATTATTTTCTTATCGTCGAATGTCTTTGCCATGGCATTAATGTAACATAAAAAAGAGGGGATTTCTATACAGACACACCACTTTCAAAAGAACATAAAAAAACCGCCCAAGTGCGCGGGCGGTGTAAAAAGGCCTTCGCGGGATTTTAATACAATCTCCCGCAGGTCAAAATTGCATCATTTATTCTTCGATTACGTCCAGATTTGGATATTCGCTAAAATCGATTACAGCATTTGGATCGATTGCAACGGTTGCATTCTTTACGATATGAACGCGAGCTTTTGGATGAGCCTTTGCTGTCATCTTAGCGCATTCAGAAACGCAGTAATCGTAGCAGAGACCTGTAACATAGATGTCGCATTCTTCGTTTACAGGTGCTTTTTTATAACTTAAAAGGTCTACGCCGTATTCTTCTACAGCAACATTTTCACCCTTAAAGATTTTTACTGATTTTTTGTCGTTGTAGTCTTTCTTGAGCTTCCAGAAAATTTCTGCACCTTCAGTTTTCTGAACACAGTGAGCAGGCCAGATTCCGCCAAATTCTTTAAAAGAAGAATGATTTACCGGATGATTGTCACGGGTAAAAACGAAAGTGTCAAAATTACCGCTTGCTTTAAGGCTTTCGATATTTTCGTAAGCCTTTGCCCAGTTTTCATAACCTACAGCAAGAGAGCCGTCGATAAAATCATTCTGAACATCAACGAATGCTAGAATTTTCTTCTGTGCCGAAGCAGCCGAGCTCAAAACAAGAGCCGAAAGCATTCCAAATACAAATTTCTTCATAGTTTTTCCTTTTGAGAGAATTTCTCCGACGCGATGTGCTATCTTTCTTGATAACCCACGTTTAGTGCCGCACTTTTCTCAAAAGGAGAGCCGGATTTTCCGAAACACAGTAACTGGATTAGCATTCTGACATTTGAATACTACTTGTTATTAATTGTAGTGACGTAATTGTACAAAAAGTCGACTGTACCTTCAATACCAAGTTTACTCATATTTACAGTAAGATCATAGGTGCTAGCCTGACCCCACTTTTTTTTACAGAAGTAATCGTGATAAGCAGCACGGTTTTTGTCGTGGCGGGCAATAGCCTTTTCTGCATCCTTCTGATTGAACTTTCTGTGAGCCATAATGCGGGCAAGCTTATCGAGAGGATCTGCAGTAATAAAGATAGAAACAGTATCTGCAAGTCCCTTAAAAATTTCGTCAGAACAGCGGCCGATTACAACAAAGGAATCCCCGTCTGCTGCCTTGCTCTTTAAAAGCGCAAACTGAAGTTCTGCAACATTTACAGCAGGGCTGTTTGAATAACCGCGGACGGTTCTGCTTCCAAAGAATTTTCTTGGTTTTTCATCATATTTAGAAAGTTCTTTGGCATTGGCTCCATTTGCAATAGCAACTTCATCCAAAAGGTTTCTATCGTACAAATCGATGCCAAGGCGTTCAGCAAGTTTTTCGCCAATCTGATGACCGCGGCTACCATATTCTCGACCAATTGAAATTATCAACTGTTTTTTCATTTTTCTTCCCTTATAAATATCTGATAAAAATAAATACTGTACTGATTAAAAGTACAATCACCGTTGCTGGAGCACAAATCTTACAGTATTTTCCCCATCCAACAGGATGTCCGGCTTTTGCCGCAACACTTGTTCCGACTACATTTGCGCTGGCTCCGATTGGAGTTCCAGAACCACCAATGTCAGTTCCCATTGCAAGAGCGTAAGCCATTGTTGGCAGGAAAGAAGCTCCCGTAGCTACAGCAAGATTCTGAATAACCGGAACCATAGTTGCCGCAAATGGAATATTGTCGATAAATGCAGAAGCAATAGCAGAAACCCAGATGATAATGCCAATCATGAGATAAAGGTTTCCGCCGCTGATTTTTTCAATAAAGCGGGCAATCAGCTCAAGGATTCCTGTCTGTTCAAGTCCGCCTACAACAATAAACAAACCAATAAAGAAGAGCAAAGTTTCATAATCCACCTTACTCATAATTTCTTTAACGTGCTTTCCTGCGCAGATAATTGTAATAAGAGCAATTCCAAGACCGATTGTTGCAACCGACAAGTGAGTAACAGAGTGAGTAACAAGAAGAACAACTGCAATCCCAAAAATAATGCAGCTCATTACAAAGCCCGGTTTATCCGTAATTGCAAGAGATGGAGAAGGAAATTTTGAAACATCGATTTCTTCATTGCTTACAAGAGACTTTCTACAAACAAAATAGAAATATGCAACCGTAAAAATCAAACAAATAGCGGCGATTGCACCAGTATTCATAAAGAAGTCTGCAAAGCTGTAACCGAGAGAAGTTCCAATGATGATGTTCGGCGGGTCACCACACATTGTTGCAGAACCTCCGAGATTTGCACAAAAGATTTCTGCAAGAATCATGCTTACCGGATTGAACTTGAGCATCTGAGAAAGCTCAACCGTTACCGCAGCCAAAAACAAAATTACAGTAATTGAATCAATGAACATTGCAAGGGCAAAACTCATTACCATAAACGAAAGAAAAATCGGAATTACCTTGTAGTTAACGGCCTTTGCAAGACACATACAGAGCCATCTGAAAAATCCTACACGAGCCATTCCTTCTACCATTACCATCATGCCGGCAATAAATAGAATTGTAGCCCAGTTGATACCGCTGGATTCTGATTCACCAACTGCATACCAGAATTCTGTTGTAAAAATATTATGAATATTTAATGTCCCTTTTATGGCAAGCCAGGAATTATATTCTTTTCCAAAAAAATGATTATCGAGCTGCATTCCCAGTCCAAAAACCAGAAGAAGCGTCAACAATCCACTCACCAGCGTAATCCATTGTCGCGGAAATTTCTCTGTAATTATCAAAAAGAACATTACAAGAAAAATTGCTACGGCTAAAATCTGTGCAATCATTTTGACCCCGCAAAAAAAAGGGCAACAAATGCTTATAAGACACCTGTTGCCTACTCCTTGGCAAGTATTATAGCGATTGTAAAAGCAAGTTACAATGTACTTAATTGAAACCCTTAGTAATTTTTTGGTATAATAATTTTACTATGAAAATTCCTGAAAAGAAATTAAACGTAAAGCTTATTGCTTTTGATTTAGACGATACTCTTTTGAATAAAGAGCTTACAATTTCACCTAAAACCGTAGAAGCAATTCAGAAAGCTGTTGATAAGGGAATTTATGTAGTTTTATGTTCCGGTCGCGCAGAAAATGGAATCCTGCCTTATGTCCGCGCCCTCAACATTGCCGGCCGTCAGCATGGCCGCTACCTCATCGGAATTAATGGAGCCAGTGTTTTAGACCTTCACACCCGACTTCCAATTTATTCTCAGAAGCTCGACGGCGAAACCCTCAATTTTGTTTACGAAGAAGCAAAAAAACGCGGTCTCCCCGCACAGGTTTATGACCCGAGCACAATCTACGCCAGCGAAGACAACGCCTGGACACAGATTGATGCCCAGATGTGCAAACTCAATCTTAAAATCGAAGCAAACTTTGGACAGTTCCTTGAAAAAGGCCATCCAAAAATGGTAATCCCGGCAGAACCAGTCGACGTTGCCAAGTTCCTTCCTTTCCTCAAAGAAAAGCTGGAAGGCAAAGCAGATGTATTCATCAGCAAACCATACTTCCTTGAAGTAATGCCAGCCGGAGTTGGCAAAGGCCCTACAATTCTCTGGCTTGCAGACTATCTCGGAATTCCAAGAGAACAGACCATGGCTTTTGGCGACAGCATGAACGATGAAAGCATGATCAGAGACTGCGAATATGGAGTTGCAATGTGCAACGGCCTTGAATACATCAAAGATATCGCACGCTTTATCACCCGCAAAAGCAACAACGAAGACGGAATCGCAGACTTCCTTGAATCCTTCGTTCTCTAGTCTTTCCGCTTCCAAGCTAAATTGAATATTTTCAATTGCAAAATTTCTCTTTATGAACTTAATCTAAAATCAGACATAAGCCTAATGCTTTCCAATATTCTAACGCTATGGGCTTTTGGGCAAATGTTGATACTGAAATTAAGAAGCGTAACATCGAAAGAAAAGAACTTGCCAGTGCGGTAGGTTTCAATGTTTCTTTATTTACAAAAGGAATTCAGTCTAACAGTTCGCCATCCGTAGACATAGCCTACAAAATCGCAAAAGAACTGGGAGTCACTGTCGAATACCTGATGACGGCCGACAGCGCCAGCAAATCCGATTCAGACGATACAAACTCACAAAACCTTTCTCTCTACAACATTAACCACTACAAAAAACATCAGAAAACCATCCAGTTTCTGGAATCCCTCCCGGATGACATTCAAAATTCCATGGAACACCTGATTTCTGCCTATTCAGAACGCTACCACCAGGCTAAAGACGAATAGTTTTGAATATTTTCAATACACCTCTCATTTAACTCAAATATAACATCCATTTTTTTGAATAAAATCAAATTTCAAATGATAAATTTCAAAAATTTTGAAAAGATATAAGCATATTTAACAAAGGTTTATCTATGCTTATAAAAAAAGATTGTCATAACTTCTGGAAACGAGTGAAGGAAGAAATGTTCATCCAGGGGTTACAAGTAAAAGATTTAATAAAAGATTCCGAAACCATGGAATCAACCATCAAAAAAAGTATTCAACGAGACAGCATTCCAGACCTTCATCTAGCAATTCAAATAGCAAAAAGCCTTAACGTGAGTGTTGAATACCTTGCAATGGGAATCGAGAGTTCTATTTCTTCCAGTAGCTAGGCAAAAAGAAAATAATCATTGTATAAAGTTCAAGGCGACCCGCAAGCATGGCAAAACAATAAAATCCCTTTACAACAGGCGGAAGCCACGAACATGTATTAGCAGGAGAAAGAGCTCCAAAAGCCGGACCGACATTTCCGACCATAGAAACAGCCCCAGTAAATGCCGTAAACAAATCCATTTTGCAAACGCATCCTACAAAGGTTGTTATCAAAATCAGAATAAAATATACAACCATAAAGGCTGCAACACTAAATACGATATCTTTGCGACCAGGATTGTTATTCAAGCGGATACTAAAAACTCCGTGAGGATGGAGCATACGCTTAGTTTCGTTGCTTACCTGTTTAAATAAAATTACCCAGCGGATTACCTTAATTCCACCACCGGTAGAGCCTGAACATCCTCCCACAAAGAAAAGCAAAAACAGAATAAACTGGGCAACGCTTGGCCAGGTCGTATAATCTGCAGTTCCAAAACCGGTTGTTGTAATAATGGCAGCCGTCTGAAAGCTTGAATATCTCAACGCGTTAAAGAAGGTTCCGTATATCGGCTTGATTGAAAACGCAATAATCAAAACTGAAGCAAAACAGATTAAAAGATAGGCCTTTAGTTCTGAGTTCTGGCGGATATCGCGGATTTTTCCGGTAAAAAGATAATAGTACAGGCTAAAGTTAATGCCGGACAAAAACATGAAAACCGTACAGACAACATCTATCGATGCAGAATTATATCCGCCGACACTGGCACCCCGGGTACTAAATCCCCCGGTTCCAAGTGTTGAAAAAGCATGACTCAGTGCGTCAATAAAATCCATTCCACATATTAATAGAAGAATTGTCTGCAAAACTGTAAATCCAAGGTAAATAAGCCAGAGAACTTTTGCAGTAGTTGTAATTTTTGCAGTTACCTTTCCTTTTTCCGGACCGGTTGTTTCTGCCTTAATGAGCTGAAAGCCCCCGACTCCCAAAAGCGGAAGAAGTGCAACAGTAAGAGCAACAATTCCCATGCCACCAAGCCAGTGAGTCTGACAGCGCCACAGGTTGATACTTCGAGGAAGTTCTTCGATATTTTCCAGAACGGTACATCCGGTAGTACTAAAGCCGCTTGAACTTTCAAAAAAGGCATCAAGGAAATTTGGAATTGCACCGCTTGCAAAAAGAGGGATTGCCCCAAACAAACTTACAAAAATCCAGGCAAGGGCAACAACTACAAAGGTCAGTCGAATATTGAGATTAATCTTTTTACCCTTAAACGGCATATTAATTGAAAGAAATAAAATCCAGCTGGCAACCATCGGAATCGCAAATGGAAGAATCACTGAATATTCTTTGCAAAATACAGCAGTCGTAATTGGAATTACAAAGGTTGAACCGACAATCGCCATAAGAGCGGTAATAATTCTAGAAACCGTTACAAAACCCATAGTTATTCGCTCACATTTCCAAAGAACTCAAGAACCTTGCTTGAATATTCTGCCTGTGCAATGAGAACAAGATGGTCCCCAGTATGGAAAACCGTTTCACCATTTACAATGTCATATTCCGTATGACCGGCAGTCTTATCCAGCAATACAAGGAATTTTCCAGGGTCGGCAAGGTCCTTCATTTTTTTGCCTTTAACTTTTGAAGCATCAGAGATTTCACATTCGATGATTTCAAGCTCACCGTTTGTAATCGTATGAATTTCTTTTACAGCCTTTCCGCGCATATGACTCATAATAGAGTCTACAATTACATCCCTGAGAGCAACCGTAACATCAACGCCCAGTTTTTCTGCAATTGAAGCAAAGGCACTTGAGTTTACAAGACTTATGGACTGCTTTACGCCAAGGCTTTCAAGATATGCTGCAAGAACCATGTTGAGTTCGTGGTTATGAGTTGCACAGATTGCAAGATCGTAATCCGGAATGCCTTCTTCGCGGAGGAAGGACTCATCAGTTGCATCACCGCAGCATACATTTGCTTCTGGGAAACGCTCAGAGGCAATTTTTGCAAGATTTGAATCCGTATCTATAAGGGTTACTTTTTGACCGTTTTTTAGTCCCTTACCCGCCAGCAAATGGAACATACCCAGTTTGCGTGGTTCAATAAGTTTTGTTGCAAGGAGAGTTCCGATTCGGCCGGCACCGATAATTGCAATTTTTCTCAGTTCTTTCTGCTTTGAACCGCACAATTCAAGAACTTTGGCCGTATCCTCTTTTGTACACAGAACTCCAAGAATTCCACCAGGTTCCATAACTGTATTTCCGCTTGGAAGTGAAGTTTTTCCGTCAAACTCTACATAGGCAACAAACATTGCTAAATCAGTAAGCTGTCTTAATTCCATTAATTTATGGCCCGCAAGAATACTGTCTGCACCAATAGTGATGCGGTTAATCTGCATTACAGAATTATCAAAAGTTACAACATTGCTGACGGCACCATTTTCTACAGCCTGAACAATTGCATCTGCCGCTTCTACATCGGGATGAATCATGTAATCAATTCCGTATAGCGGGCGGTGATTTCCGCTGAATGCATTTGCATGGCTCTTTTTAGCTGCAGCCGTATTTACATAATATGCATAGTTTCTTACACGGGCGATTTTGAGAATGTCCGGATAAACAGAATCAACCAGAGAACAGGTAATCATATTAACTTCATCACTGTCTGTAAGACAAACCAGTGCATCCGCTTTTGCAATGCCTGCTTCTTCAAGATTATCGAGATTATTTCCGTCTTTTGTAATAACTGTACAATCAAGACGATCAACTACATGACGGGTTACTTCTTCATCATTATCAATGAGAACTACCTGGTTTTTTTCATTAACAAGCAGTCTGGCCAACTGAACACCAGTAAAACCTGCTCCAACAATTACAACCTTCATTTCCTTAATTTTAACACAAAACGAATGTAACTTCAAATTGCAAAATTCGCTTTCCTAAGTTACTATTTTTAGTATGAATAAATATATAAATTTGATTCTGGCGTTATACAGCTTTACGATTATCCTCCTTCTTTATTCTCTTTATCCACTGAGAAAAGTGAATAAAAAAGTATGTACTCCTTTAAAAGCTGCTATCATTGCATCAATCTTTGGGACAATCTGCCACATGATTATCGTAAAGACCTTCGATGAAACAATCGCAAGAATCGCATTTACTATTTATTTCTTCTGCATAGATGTTATTCTCTGTGCCCTTTTTGATTATTCAAGAAAACTGACCAACTACAAGATTAAATGGCCGCCTTTTACATACATTTATATTTCATTCTGTTTCTTTGATATGATTTCGCTTTTGCTGAACATTCCTCTTGGACACAGTTTTGAAGTTGTAAGAATGCCGATTATCAAATCGATTCCTTCTGTTACTGTTTTCAATTTTACAACAAAGACTTTCTATGATATTCACCTGGCTTTGTCGTACATTTCCCTTTTCTTTACTTTCCTTGTTCTGGTAATCAAATTTATTTCTGTTCCAAAACCATATAAGTTTATGTATAGAGCTATCATGCTCATTCTCTCTATCGCAATTCTTGGAGATGCAATTTATGTATTTACACCTGTCAATGTTGCATTCTCCATGTTCTTTATTTCTATCAGTGCGGTAATTGTAAGCAAATACACAGCGGATTATATTCCTCCAAAACTGATTACAAAGCAGCTCAAAAATGTTGTCTGCTACATGAACGATGCGGTTAAAATCTACGACTACGAAGGAAATGACATCTATAACAACGTTGCCATGCAGTCCCTCATAAATAAGGTTCGTGAAATCGGCTACGACCCTAATAAGATTTTTGACGGCCTCAATCCTAAAAACTTTGCACCGACTTCTAATCTTCTCAAAGACCGAGAATTTTCATACGACATTAAAACAGAAAACGGTTCCTTCAGCTTTATCATCAATGTCTGCTATCCAAAGGACGAAGAAGGAAAACCAATCGGCGTATTTATCATTATTCACGACAGAACAAAAGAAGTTGCCCGCATTGCAGAAGAACGCTACCGCGCAACCCATGATACCCTTACCGGCATTTACAACCGTGAAACTTTCTACGAAAAAGTTCGTTACGCCTTTGCCGAAAATCCAGAAGAAAAATATCTCCTGATTGCGTCAGATGTTGATAACTTTAAGCTCATCAACGACCTCTTTGGAAAAGAAATTGCCGACGAATTCCTTGTACGAATTGCCAACGGTATCAAGACCTACACAAAAGAAGGCGAAGTTTATGCCCGCCTGGAAAATGACCACTTTGTTCTCTTGATGAAAAAATCTGATTTCCAGGAAATCAAGTTCATTAACCTTCCAAATCAGGTTTCCTACATCGCAGAAAATCTTGCATACCCCATAAATATTCACATCGGTGTTTATGAAATAGAAGATACAACAATTCCTGTAAGCGTTATGTGTGACCGTGCCTACATGGCAATCAAGACAATCAAAGGAAACTTTAGAAAATCCATCGCCTACTACGATGATTCTCTTAGAAATAAAATTTTACGCCAGCAGCAGCTTATCAGTGATTCCACAATTGCCTTGAGTACCGGAGAATTTGAAATGTACCTGCAGCCACAGTTCTCTGTAGACGGCAAAGTTCATGGTGCAGAAGCCCTTTCACGATGGAATCACCGCACAGAAGGCATCATCCATCCGACAGAATTTGTTCCTCTTTTTGAATCAAACGGAATCATTGCCAGCCTGGACACCTTTATCTGGGATCAGGCCGCTCAGCAGTTAAAAAAATGGCAGGACGAAGGAAACCAGGATCTTTATATCTCGGTAAACGTTTCTCCAAAAGACTTTATTTATGTTGATATTTACAAGTTCTTTACTGAACTCGTTGCAAAATATGAGATCCCTCCTCACCGCCTCAATCTTGAAATCACAGAATCAAGCATCCTGATTAATTTTGAACAGCAGCTCGAGCTTATCGACAAATTGCGGGTGTACGGATTTAGAGTTGAAATGGACGACTTTGGAAGTGGATACTCGTCGTTGAATATGCTTAAAGATGTTACTTTCGACGTTATTAAGATTGATATGGCATTCCTTCAAGAAACCAAGAACAAGGAACGCTCAGTTAAGATTCTTAATTCAATCGTAAAACTTTCTAAAATGCTTAATATACCGGTTATTTCTGAAGGGGTTGAAACAAAAGAACAACTTGATCTCCTGAACGAAATCGGCGCCGACCTTTACCAGGGATTTTTCTTTAGCGAACCGATTAAAGTTCAGGAATTCTATGATAAGTATGTAAAACCTAGAACATAAAGAAGAAAGAGAAGAACATACAAACACTGGCAAAAAGAATTACCATATTACCGATTGAATGCATGTACTTAACCTTTCTTAAGTTTGTAAGAACAAGTCCAAGTGTATAAACAAGGCCACTTGTTAAAAGAAGAGAGAAGCTTGGTTTTGTGATTACATGATACAACTGTGCAAAGATGTATAATCCTGACCATCCAAGAATTGCATAGAAAATGATGTTCACAACTTCAAGCTTGCTTCCACCAATGGCTGTCATCAGAATACCTGTCAAACAGATTGCCCATACAACAAAACACATAATCATACAGAACAATGGAGCTGCTCCAATTGCTGAATCAATTACATGAGCCTTAGCTGCGGTGTATGCATAAGTTGTAAATGCACTTGCAATAATCATATAAATTGCAATTCTACAAAGACGGCTGAATACTTCTTTTGCTCCAGAAGGTGTCAAAGCATGATGCAAAACAGAAGTGATGTAGTTAAGGATTGTGATTGCACCAAACAAAGTAAAGAGAATATGGTAAACAAAATTAGGACCATATTCAGCAGGAACTTTACCGATTGCGATAACATTCAAAAGAGCTGTAGCAGCAATGAATAAAGCAGCACCAATCCCCTGTACGATTGAACTAAAGATTTCTTCCCCCAATGTATAAGGTCGCATGCCGGCTTCTTTTTCAATTCTAGCCTTTTCTTTTTTGATTTTTCTTTCTGCAGCGATACGAGCTTTTTCAGATTTTGCATAATCATCAGCGGCATATTTTGCTCTAAGTCGTTCAGGATCTTCTGCATACTGAATATTTATTTCACGGATTTTTGCAGCTGTTTCCTGCTTTAACTGTTTAATTCTCAGTTCTTTCTTAATCTTGAGAGACTTCAATGTAGAAGCTCTGGCCGCTTTTGCAGCGATTTCATCTTCATGTGTCATTTGGCACCTCTGACATTTATAACAATATTTGTCTTTATTATAGTAACAAAACTAAAAATCATCAACTTAAATTTACAAAATAGACGCTTATTGTCAAAAATAGCCCCTAAAAATTAAGACATATACGCTCGTCACAAAATCGAATATCTGCTATATTTGAACCATGATTACAACAACAAACAGAACCGCATTTTCTTTTGAGGTATTCCCGCCTAAAAAAACAATGAACATTGAAACCGTTTATCAGACTCTAAACGATTTGAGCGATATTAAACCGGATTTTATCAGTGTTACATACGGTGCTGGAGGAAGTGAAAACTGCGATAATACTGTAAACATTGCAAAGCGCATTAAAGATGTCTGCGGTGTAGAAAGTGCAGTCCACATGCCATGTATCAATATGACCAAGAAAGATGCACTGTTTGTTCTTGAACAGTTTCAGCAGGCCGGAATTGAAAATATTCTCGCCCTTAGAGGGGACCGCATTGAGGGCCGCGAACCTGTAAATGACTTTTTGCACGCCAGCGACTTAATAGGGTTTATTCGTGACTTTAATGAAAAACGCACAGACGGCAAACGTTTTAAGATTATCGGTGCCTGCTATCCTGAACGACACCCTTCTTCTCCTGATGTTGTAAGCGACATACGCGCACTCAAGGCAAAAGTCGATGCCGGTGCAGAACACCTTTTGAGCCAGTTATTTTTTGACAACGAAAAATTCTATACATTCTTGGAACGCTGCCAGATTGCAGGAATCAATGTTCCAATCGAAGCCGGAATTATGCCTGCTACCAACAAAAAATCAATTGAACGAATGGTCAGCATGACAAATGCGGTTCTTCCAAAGAAGTTTGTACGAATGATGGACCGCTATGCCGACGAACCGGAAGCAATCCGCGACGCAGGAATCGCATACGCAATCGATCAGATTGTCGACCTTGTTACAAATGGCGTTGACGGAGTTCACCTCTACACAATGAACAACCCATATGTTGCACGCAAAATCAACGAAGCAACCCGAAGCCTATTTGCCGCTAAACCGATTAAGAAAGAATTGAAATAGCTCGGTTCAGGAACCAGTTACACCACCGACTTGCCACGCCAGTCGCCTTTTTTCCATCTGATGAGGACGACCACCGCCCTAAAGAGTTCGTCGGCGGCCATGGCGCACCATACTCCGGGCAGACCCAGCTTAAAAACGATTCCCAAAAGCCAGGCAAAGCCGACTGAAATTCCCCACATGGAACCGATTCCAAGCACAGTCGGAAAAACAATATCGCCAGCTGCACGCATACTCTGGATAACAACAAGATTAACGCACCGACCAAATTCAAGGACAAAGTTAATTGCAAGAATAGTTTTTCCAAGAGCGATAATGTCCGTGTCTTTGGTAAAAAGCCGGAGCGTAAAAGGAGCAATTCCCCAGTTTAAGCCCGCAATTATACCAGAAGTAATCAGAGAAATACCAAGTGATTTTAAAACCCTCTTGTACGCGTAGTCATAATTATGAGCGCCCACATTATGACCTGTGATAATGCTGGTAGCCCCCGCCATAGCATTTGAAAAAATCAGAGAGAATCCGCACAAAACATTACAGTAAATCTTTGTTGTAATGGAAACGGCTCCCATCATGTTTACAAAAATCGTAATTACAATCTGTGCAATATTATAAGAAATATTTTCGCCCGCGCTCGGAACGCCGATTTTTATTAGCTTAAAAAGCACTTCTTTTGGAAACGGCACAAGGAGACGCAAAGAAATCTTTCCTTTAATCACGACCTTAAAGAGAATAAAAGAAGCAATCATGGCAATAACATTGCTTGTACTAGTAGAAACAGCAACACCAACTATTCCAAGATTTAAGAAAGAAAGAGGTCCGTACAAAAACATGTAATTTCCAAAGATGTTCAGAAGGTTTTGCCCAAACATAATTACAAGGCCCAAAAAAGTCTTTCCGTTACAGTTAAAGATGCGGGCCATAACATTTGTGATTGCCCCTGTAAACAAGAACATGCCAACAATTTTCATGTAGCGGTTGGCATCTTCAAACATTACCTCCGGAATATGCATGATTCTCAGGAGAGTTCCGCTAAAAATCGTCACAAAAAGACAAATTACAATACTCAGAACAAGATTAAATACCACGGACACTGTATAAATCAGATTCATCTGGTCGTCTTTCTTTGCACCCAGATACTGAGCAACAACAACCCCGGTGGCACTTGAAATAATCGAAAACGCAAGTGTCAAAAACCCCATTATCTGATTTGCATTTCCCAGGGCACCTACAGCGATATCCGAATAATGACTCATCATTATCGTATCCACATATCCAAGTGCCATTGATAAAAGAATCTGTAAAAAAATCGGCCAAGCAAGTTTCAGCACTGAATAATTCTGTAAGTCTGACATAAAATACCTTTACAATCCCTTTATATCCGTAAATTTTATTCGAGGTCAATACTCTTGGAATACCTCTAGCAAAATGTTATTCTTTTTTTATGAGAAATAAACAGAACAATGAACTTGCAGTTTGCGGTTTTGCAGCAGTAAAAAAACTGGAAAAACAGAACAGCGACAGAATCCGCCGCCTTTATTTTACAGAAGAAGTTGCGCCCCTTTTTGGAGGCCTTTGCAAAAAGCTTGCAAGCCGCAAAGGTATATACAATAAAGTTCAGGATCCAAAAGAACTGGAAAAACTCAGTGGCACAGTTCACCATCAGGGAGTTGTTGCCATGATTTATATGCCAGAAATTACACCACTGGATTCTGACATAACTGACAGCTGGATTAAAAACAAAGAAAACGCCCTTCTCCTAGATCACATCGGAAATGCAAACAACTTTGGTGCCATTGTCCGAAGTGCAGCCTTCTTTGGCGTAAAAAACATCATCATCCCAGAAGACGAAACCACCAGCGCAATCACAACCAGTTCTTACCGCATCGCCGAAGGTGGAATGGAATACGTAAACATCTATTCTGTGCGCTCAATTCCACGACTCCTTGAAGTTCTCAAAGGTAAAATGATTCGCATCGGAACAGACCTTCAGGCACGCAGTAAATGGAGTTCTGATATTAAATCCCTCTGCAAAGACAAGCCTGCACTTTTGATTCTCGGAAACGAGGAACACGGCATCAGCCAGGAAGTACGGGAAAACTGCGATGAGCTTGTAATTATTCCTTTTGGAGGAATGAAAAAAGGTCAGAAGGAGTCTCTTGTAGACAGCCTGAATGTTGCGCAAGCTGCTTCAATCATTCTGTACGAATTAATCAGATAATTCTTTAGATCTGCTTTTCCATTGAGCCGTCTGGCGCCGGAATAAAGCCCTGAATCCAGAAGAAATTAACAATATTTCCAACTCCGCTGTAATTTATGCGGAGTTTTTTTACGTTATAGGATTTTAACGTAATGATTGCATCGATTATCAATTCCGAACCAAAGCCTTTTCTTCGATAATTTGGATGAACAATCAAATCATCTATGTTAAAAATCCGTTCTTTACCCTCAAGAATTACTCGACCGGTCAAAATGCCAAAAATTTCATTCTTCATGTCGTGAACCACAAGAGTTTTATTGTCCGAGTTTTCTACAATCTTAACCATTTCTTCACTAATTGAGGCATCCTGCTCCGGGTAACAGGCATTATAAAAAGCCACAAGTGAATTATGCATTTCAGGCAGGTACACGCAGACATCTTTTTCATCTTCGCGCACAAAAGAAACATTCGGTTTTACAAATTCATTAAATGTCTTGTACGAAGTAATTTTTCTGACACTGGTAGTTGCATATCTTAATTCATCTTTAAGGCTTTCGTCAGAATCAATCATTTCAACGATTTCCGGACAATACCGGCGGCCCGCATCTGCCTTTAATTCTGTCAGAATATCATCAAAATTCTTTATTTTGGCATAATTTCTTCCCTGAGAATCAGTAGAAGTATCGATACAGTCACAGATTGAAATCAGCCCGATATAATACCGGTAAATCGAATAGACATTTTCAAATTCTTTTGGATATCCGTCTACTCCATCCCAGAACTTATGATGACCAATAATCACATCGTGGTATTTTTCAAGATATGGAATCTTTTTTGCAATCTCGCCACCAATTGTCGGGTGAGCTTTTATAATACCAAATTCACTGCTGGTAATCCTTCGATAGTGAAGATTAACCGCGTTTGTACAGGCAAGCTTTCCCAAATCGTGAAGAGCTGCACTGTTCCTGACAAAATTAGTCAGTTCACGGCGATTATCCAGTACCTGTTTTGGAGTATCATACACCCCTTTTATCACAAACAATTCCGGACGCTTAATTACCATATGAGTAAAACACATGGAAATGATACTCTGCACCATGGAAAAATGAATCGCCGACGAAATCTGTCTGTGAACAAAGATTGTATTTACAAATGTAATAAACTCTGAGGCATTCTCAAAATAATCGCTTATGGCAACAACAAGATCTATAATAAAGTTATCTTCTGAAAAGCCCTTTGCTGCATATTTTAAGTTTTCAAAATACTGACGAATCAGTCCGATTATAATCGATTTTAATTCATCATCCCCTGTAACCCTGTACAATTCGAGATACAGAATGTAAACCCTTGTAAAACAAAGGCTGAATATCTTCATTTTATTGATTACTTTTACAAACTGAGGATCAACGGGGTCATCATCCTGCGGAAAACCTGCTTCGGAATAGTCACTTTCTAGATTCTTTACCTTATTAAAACAATCCAAAAGACAGGTTTCATATTCATTTTGCTTTATTCTGTTCCAGCACAACTGCCACTTATAGTAAAAAGTAAAGACCATTGGGTTAATTGCGCCTTCAACTTCTTCTTCCTGAAACTCCCGCTCAAGCCATGAGAGAATATTATTTAAGGCAACAGTATTTTCTTCTGTCTGATAGTCGGGATTTTTGCAAGCAAAGTTATTAAATCCAGCCATCATAAGGCCAAAACACCGCTGGTGACGCAAAATTATTTCGGTATGAAACTGATAATCGGCTGTAGGGCCCCACATCTTTTCGCAAAGCTCAGGGCTGGCAAATCGGATTATTCTTTCAAAATTATTATAGGTCTGCAAAAAGCCGGAATAATCGTCACTTTTATAAAGGGCAAAGGCCATCATGTGATAATTGTAACCAATTGCAAGATTTACCCGGGTGTCATCATCCGGACAGGCAGCAAAACTCTTGTAAACCGCCCATGCCTTCTGGAAATACGAATCAGCATCTGCAAAAGTTCCCGTTCCACTGCAAGAAAGTGCAATTCCAAGAACAAGATTTGCCTCAAAAACAATCAAATCCGAATATTCCCTGTCAGCTCTTAAAACTGCCTTTGGAAAATCCATACACAAATGCAAATCGATATTATTTTCAAATAAAAATAGAAGAATTTGTCTGAGATATTTTTCTACGACCTCTTCCTGAAGTTTTTCGGGATCAGCAATTGCAGGCCTGAGACATACATCGAGAAGTTTTTCGTTTTCAATAAAAAAATCACGGGTCGCAATTGAAGTTTTGGCGCGCATTTCTTCCCATTTTGAAAAGTCATAGGACTCGCCAATCATTTTGCGTTCTAGGTGAAAAATCTGTTCCGCGTTGTATTTGTATTTATTAAAGAAATATTCGACATTCTCGGTAGTAATATCTGCAACATTCATTAATATCTATTATACCATAATGTTTTTAGATTGATAGAAAATTATCTGTTTTAAAATATAAAATAGTGTAGCCGCCCACCACTTTAAATCCAAGTTTTTTGTAGAGATTCATGGCAGGAATATTTTCTTTTTTAACAAATAGAATCGGTAAATGCCGGGTTCTTAGGATTTTCTGACAGAGATTGAATACCAAAACTTGTGAATAATGATTATTTCGATACTGAACCGGTGTAAAAACTCCGCCAATCTGAATAAACTTGTAGCCGATGGCGTTTGTTGCGGCTTTAGAAACTAAAAGTCCCTGGGAGTTTACAAGCGAAAGCACAACCTGAGTTCGCTGGGCATTTTTTAATCTGAGGCGGCAGGAATCAGAATCAAACTCCTGGTTATCCGGAAGTACTTCTTCTTTTTCGTAAGCGGCCTGCATAAGCTCGAGCTGCTCCTGATAGCCCCGGTCGATACCAGACTTGCACTTTAATACCCAAAAGCCCTCTGGCATTTTAGAATACTCATTTTTATTTTGAACAAAAACTTTGGTGTCAAGCGCCATCAAATGATAATGATTTACCTGTTCCGGAACCAACCCGCAGCCCTCAAGACAAGATAAAACCAGACGGGAAGCATTTTCTACGCCACAGACGCATTCCAGAGAATCGTTGAG
>JAFNQK010000428.1 GCA_017386165.1 Treponema sp. | reverse complement strand
AGTATCTTTCGAAACTCCCCATTCTTTTGCCATGCTTAATTCTTCCGTGCAATAAAAACCCAGACCGTAATCATTACGGACTTTTCCGAATCCAAAGACTGGTTTTTCGATAATTGACTTTGAGCCGTGATAGATTGTCTTTTCCACAATGCTATTATACTCCTAAAGATGTATAATTGGCAAGTGTAATTTATTTTCCTTCTGGGAAAGCTTTAATCATCAATGAAGTTGACGACCCTCCAAAAATTGACAGTCGTCATACTCTAAACAAACGGATTTGTTCAGGTCTAACGACCTTCACGTAGAAAAAAGTGAGCAACGTTAGTTGCGAACCAATCCGCTTGTTGCTTTTTTCCCGCTTCCATTTTCAGATTGACGGCCCTTCAAAAAAAATGACGGTCATCATACTGATTTGTAATTAAATCAATATTGTTTGAACGAAGAACAGCGTTTTTAGAGTTCTCAACCTCATCATTTTTTGAATAGGTTAATCCTCTACGGAATTCACAAACATCACCAAGTTTCCTTATTTCCCAAACCTTTTTCATTTTCATTTCTCCATTTCATCTTGATTTTGCGTTAGCAAAATCGAATCCTCGTGGCAACATTTTTATTTATATCGCCACACGGATTCGGAAAATCTAACGATTTTTCCGTTTTTTGAATAGTGTATTTCTCTATGGAATTTACAGACATCACCAAGTTTCTGGTTGACGATTCTCCAAAAACTGACGGTCGTCATATACAAAAAAAGTAATATACATTAAAATTATAACAAAAGGGAAATTATGGAAAGCAATTTCAAGGAAAGACTTGCGGATTCAGAATTTACTGTTCCGAACCGAGAAAAAATACAATGTCTAACTTGCCTCTACGCAGACAGAACCCCTGTCGCTACAAAGAAAGGGGATAAGGTAGCTGACGACAGGATTGATTATGATGACTGCCAGATGTATGGCGACAAGCCAAATTATGTACTGTTTCCAGATAAGCAAGGAAATTATAAAAATTGCCCAAAATACAAAGGAGTAACCGAAGGTCAGATTTAGGGTTGACGCCCCTCCAAAAATTGACAGTTATCAACTCTTATTCTGTGCCACCACAGTTGGATCTTACTCTGGAGCAGGCAGTAGAAAATGTAGACAATATTATGTATGAGCAGAATCAGGCTTTCCATAAGGAGAATGACAAAAAAATGAAAGGAAAAACTATAATCAAAACAGCAGCTTTTCTGGGATTGATATTTACTTTACTTTTTATATCTTGTGCGAATACAACTTATATCGAAAAGAATTATTCAACAAATATTAAAAAGCTGAAGGACTGCAAGCCGTATACAACAGAATCTGTTTCATTTGAATTTAAGGATCTTGTTGACCAGAATCAGGCTGCAGTAATTCGTGAGTATTTTAAACAAAACGCAGGTCTTGATCTGGATGCTCTTGCAACTTCTTCCAAAACTACATGGGAAAAGGCCGTGGAACTTGCCTGCTTTGTTGCCAAAAATATTCCCCACGATAATCAGAAAGAACCAATTGATGAAAGAAGTGCAATTTCTTTGTGGGAATATTCCAGACGTGTAACTACAGGCTTTAACTGTCGCTGGCACAGTATTCTTTTAAGCGAGCTCATGCTTTCTGTTGGAATTAAAAACTGTTTTGTGTCCTGTATGCCGGAAGATAAAGAAGACAGCGATTGTCATGTAGTAAATCTTGTATGGCTCCCGGAACTTAACAAGTGGGCTATGATAGATTCTGATATGCTGGAGTATGTTACGGATCATAATGGAACACCTCTTTCTCTGCAAGAGATGCGTGAATCTATTATTCAGGATAAAACCTTATATATTAAAGTTCTTCCGGGCTTTGAAAATTCCTGGGTTGCACAAAAAAATGGACTTAAATATATGCAGGCTTATTGGGCTAAGAATCTTTACTGGTTTTGTGTGCATACAACCTATGGTTTTGGACTGGAAGGAAAGAAAACCTTGTCTGATAGTTATGTAGCGCTTGTTCCACCGGGTTATGACTGTAGTTATACATCATTAGATGAAGTGACATCAAATGCATCGGCTTTCTGGGGCAGATAAAGGAGACCCTGATGCAATGAATGCTGCCCAGGGTGGTCCAGATTGACGACTACATGTTCGGTGAGGTGATGAAGTCCAAGGAAATCTGCATAGGCGTAGGGTACGAAGCTGGAATCGCCCGGGGATTGGAGCAGGGAATAACTCAGGGGCTGGAACAAGGCCAATACGAGAATTGAGAACGCAAAAGCTATGCTT
>JAFNQK010000427.1 GCA_017386165.1 Treponema sp. | reverse complement strand
GTACGAGTACAGAAAGCATTGAAATAAGTTTTTTCATAAGTTAAAACCTCTAAATAATAAAGATAGAATTAATTTTAACACCATTACAAAAAATTATCAAATTAATAGATGGGAGAATACACTAAAAAAAACACAGGGCACCCCTTCAAGCATGAGCAAGAAACGGGTGCCCTTTTTATATATGTTATCAGGTTGCGGCTTGGCCATGACCAACCTGGAAGGGAACTGTTCGGACGGTTTATAAAAGCCTCCAAACAGCCGTTTACAGGAGTTTTAACACTCCTTAAACATACGTCGAGTCAAGGCACGCTACGCTTAAAGCCTTGACTTCGCCGTTTTTAGGGTTTGTTATAAACCCTAAATAAAAAAAGGATTGCATTTGAGCAATCCTTAGAGGTGTGGATAGGAGTTGAACCTACCAATGACGGTTTTGCAGACCGATCCCTTACCGCTTGGGTACCACACCGTGTGTTTGATAATATATCAGAAATAAAAAATCTTGTCTAGTATTTTTGATTGAGAGCAGGACAAATTTCAATTAAAACTGCCAAAACTTTTTTAGTCTGTTCTTCGTCTTCACAGATAAAAGGAACCATTCCCTTCTTGTCTGTAATAATATGAATCACATTGCTGCTGTGTTCTTCTCTTTCTTCTTTGCTCCAGCCCAGTTCTTCAATACCGTAAATCTCTTTTACCGGAAGATAATGAGTCGCACCAACAAGCCCGTTCTGGTACAAACCGCACTTGTCATGAAGAGCAAGCTCCTGAGTTCCAATTGCAGCCCCAAGGACAGCAACAAGCATAGTTATCAATGCAACAAAAATTGAAAGCTGCTTAAAAAACAGAATAACAAGCAAAAATGCACTAAAAAGAACAATCATAAGGGGAAGAGCAACCGTCTTCTTTTTAATAGGAACAATTAAATCTCCAGCCTTTCTAATTATAAATTTTGCCCTGATAGGAAATGTTAGAACAATACTGATAAAACCAGCAACTCCGAGCCATGTAATAATGTAATATGGTATCATCTGGTTGTTCACTTAAATCACCTCTTTAATAATTGTAAGTTATTCTCATAACTTGTCAAACCAATTCTTTAGCTCTCTCCATTCTATTCACATCGTTATCCACGGTAATAAACTGGTAATCCACAAGTTATCCACATTTTATTCTGTAATTTTTACTATTTTGCTAATTCTAGATATTAAAAGAAAATAAGTTTTATTTTGTTATATTTTATAATTCTATATATTATAAGCAATTAGAAATTTTGATAATTTTTCTCAATAAAAAAATCGAATAAATTCACAAAAAAATATTTAAAAACCTATTGACACAAAAGTTATCCACAACTTATCAACTTTATAAAAAAAGATACAGAACAAAAAAAACCGGTCTCAATGGACCGGCTTGTATACTCTAATTTAATCGATTTTAGCCAAGAGTAACTTGTCCCTGATCATCAATTGCAAGAATTGACTTACATTCAGAACAACGGAATCTACCGCTACGTGTTGCTCTAAGATGCTTGTTGCACATTGGACATGCAAATACCTTTGGGAATACTGTATCAACAGTTGGAGTTCCCTGCTTAAAGAATGCAATAGCTTCTTCTGAAGAACTCTTGATATTAAAGAACTGGCTGAATCCCAAAAGCTGGAATACTTCGTAAACCTTTGGCTGGATGTCGAGAAGAACGATATCTCCACCCTTTGGCTTAAGCATCTTTAAGAAAGATGTGAAAGATCCAATACCTGTAGAAGAAACATAGTTCAATGCAGAACAGTTGAAAATCAAGTTAATAAACCCAGCATCTACAACCTTAGAGATTTTCTTCTGAAAAAAGTTTGAATTGTAAGTATCAATATATCCGTTCAAATAAATCTTTAATCCAGAATTAACAGACTCAAGCTTTTCCAAACTAATCTTTAATGAGTCATCCTTTTCTTCATCAAATCCTGGTACAAGAGTATTATTATTTCCCATAGTCATAAAATTCGCCCCATTTAAATATCACTATAATTCTAATATAAAATATTTCTAAAGTCAAATTAGTATGCTATAATTTCGCCATGGATTTTAACAAAATATTTATAATTCTAGACCATCCAGACGAAAGCCGAAATATTGGTGCCGCATGCCGCGCCATGGCAAACAATGATATAAAACACCTTAGAATCGTAGGAAATATTAACGATTACGATATTGAACATATCCACCGACTTGCAATCCACGCAGGTTACATTTTTGATAATGCTGAATTTTTTGACAATTTAAAAGACGCAACCAAAGACTGCGCAATCAGTGCAGGCACCACAAGAAGAAGAGGAAAAAACCGCAAAGGAAAGCTCCTTCTTCCAGAAGAATTTGCTGACACCGTTAACAACATCACCGGTTCTGCAAAAGAAGAAGGCGGTCAAAAGGTTGCAATCGTATTTGGAAACGAAAGAACGGGGCTCACCGACGACCAGCTGGACCTCTGCACCATCGGAGTTACAATCCCATCCAGCAACGATTTTGGTTCCCTCAACCTTTCTCACGCCGTTCAAATTTTATGCTACCATATGTTCAGAAAGAACAGCGACTACCTGACAGGATACACACCTCTTCCTCTGGAGCGCTTGGACAAAACCGTAAACACCATCGCCGACAGTCTCCAGAAAATCGGCTTTTTTAAAATTACCGGTCGCCCGGACATGGAACAGTTCTGGAGGAGCGTATTAAGCAGAGCAGCCCTTTCTGAAAGCGAAGCCCAGTACATCGAAAAAGTATTTACAAAAGCTGCGGGCCTCGCCAGCAAAAATCAGGCTAATCAAAATGCTCAGGAAGAATAGAATCACTGCCTTCTGCTTCTGCTACCAGTGCCGCGGACAGAACCTTGTTTTCAAGTTCGCGGACATTGCCCGGCCACGCCGCCAGAGCCAGCAACGCAAAGGTTGAATCTTCCACAGACAGGTTCTTATATCCATGCCGGTCAAGAATGCTCCGCACAAGAAGAGGAATGTCCTCGGCATGTTCCCTTAACTCCGGGATTACAATGGTATTCTCAGATATTCTATAGAACAAATCCTTTCTAAAAGTCTTTTGAAGAATACAATCCTCCAGATTTGCATTTGTCGCAAATATCAGACGGACATCCACACAGATTTCTTTTGTACTTCCCTTTTTTCTGAATCGTTTAGTCTGAATAAAATCCAGAAGTTTTGCCTGAACTGCAAGAGGAGCTTCTGCAATTTCATCGAGAACAAGGGTTCCACCGCGGGCTTCTTCTACAAGTCCAGATTTATTTACCGCACCTGTAAAGGCCCCGGAGACAGAACCAAACAATTCTGCATCACAAGTTTCAGCCTCCAGGTTGGCAATATTTACGTAAACATAAGGCTTAGAGCTTCTATTTGAACTTGCATGAATCAGCCTGGCAAGAAAAGTCTTTCCAGTGCCGGTAGCCCCACGAATCAAAATCGTGCGCTCCGTATCCGCAAGCAGAAGAGCCTTGTTCTTTACGCGCATAATCTCCACGCTGGAACCTGTAAAATCTTTTAATGGTGTTTTTTTTACTTTGAAATTACTGACAGAACTATCAACTTTTTTAATTGTATTACAAAGTAACTTTTTCTTAAAATCTTCTTTACTGCACGGAAAGGTTATTATAGGAACCGTTTTTTGCTGAATGTAATCTTCAAAAGGATTACGGGCAAAACAGTCCGTGATAAAACAGAACCGCTTTTTGACCTCAGCCTTAAAGGTCGAAAACCATTTTAGAAAATCCCTGTCCCCGTTTAAGGACACGGTATCGACTACAAAAAGGCCGATTCTCTCTTCGGGTATCAAGGACGATACCTGAACCATCTTTCCAAGGCTTGCAAAAACCTGCAAGCCACCCTGACCGGCAATCGCATTTCTGCAAAAGTATTCCACTTCTGCGCGGTCAGTCATTACAAAAACTTTTTTTGATGTCATCAAATTAACCCCACCTGATAATTTGACAGATTTTTTATTTGGACAGTTATTCTCTAATCATTATTGAATAACCTGCACCATACAAGACTTAGAATATACTTTGCATAAGGAAAAATTAAAAAGATTTTGAGAGGATTTTTTATTACCTCGTGAAAAACTTCATGTCCCTTATCAAAAGTTTCTTCACTTACCCGCTTGATTCTCTTTGAAAAAATTCCAAGAGCATCTTTATAGTACATAAAAATACTAGAAGCAAACTGATTTCTGCGCTTAAATGCCCAACAGTTTTTATCTTTTACACCGTCGCTCAAAAGAACAAGAGCTGGAGAAGTTTTATAAATCGACTGAATGATATTTGGTTCCATTGCTTTGTTGTAGTAACCGTTGTATCTTCCTACGATGCGCAGATTTGGGAAAGTGTCCTTTACATTCTGCTCTGCCATCAGCATTGTCTGCTTATGAGACCCCAAAAGGTACAGAGACTTGTAATGATTATCCAGAACCGACATAACATTGATAACTGTTGTAAACGGATTATATCTGACAGGAACATTCTTCTTTAAAAAGTTTGCACCCCGTATAATACTCTTGGAAATCGGGAGAACCAGATCAGCATTTTTTACACAATCCTGAAATTCTCCGCGATGACGAGCCTTTAACAAATCCCAGATAGAAAGAAAAATAATCTGCTTGGTTCCTGGTCGGGCCAGCAACTCCAGAACAGTCATTTCCAATTCTTCCGGCTGCAAAATATCTACAGGAACTCCCAAAAGCTCTATTCTTTTAATTGCCATATCGTATTCTCCAAAAGTGCGGACTGAACAGCTGCCATTCCGTAAAGGCTTGCCGTTTCGCACCTTAATATATTCACATCAAAATGAACAGGAACAAAATTTCCTGCACTTAAAAGTTCTATTTCTGACGGGCTGATGCCCCCTTCTGAGCCAACAACAACAGCTGCCTTTTTAATAGAAGAATCTGCAAAAACGCTGTGAAGGCTTTGGGTATCCTTATTCCGCTCATACAGAACAATGCCCCGGGCATCCTGCTGCTTTTTCCACAGGTCGCAGGCCCGATCTGTGGTTACCACCGGTAAAATCTCAGTGGCAACTGGCGAACCGCTCTGTTGACGGGCTTCACGGATAATTCGTTCAAAGCGTTCTTTTTTAGAGACTTCCATGGCATCGATATTCTGCTTTTGAGAAAACTCCCCCGCAATCGGAACGATGTATTTTACACCGCATTCAACGGCCTGACGGATGATAAG
>JAFNQK010000426.1 GCA_017386165.1 Treponema sp. | reverse complement strand
GTATGCGACTTATTAGATGCAATATCTGAGGACTTGCAAAATTATGATTACGGAACTGTAGCACATTATAATATTGACCCATTAGTTGAAGAGTGTTTCAAAGACGGTGCAGAGTTCGGCTATAACAAGACTCTGAAAGAAACTTGGCATTATCCATCAAAAGGTGAATACCCAGAGAAGGAGAAAAAAATACTTCTTTATACAAAAACTTTAGGTTTAATTTTTGGGGAGTTTTGTAAAGGATATAATAACCTATGGACTTCTAATAGATGTGATTTTACAACGGAAGAAATAATTGCTTGGATTGAAAAAGAAAAAATATTACCAAAAGGAGAGTGAAAAATGAAAGTTATTGCAGACGCAGAAAAACGTATAAAGGAGATTGAATAAATGAATTCAGTTGGAATAAGTGCTGACAGGTTTAATGAAAAAATGTTGCAAATCGCAAACGTTTTGAAACCTTTAGGAGTTTTTGTTGAGTGCGAAAAAAAAGTGGATGCAGAAATTAACCTTTATCCGCGAGGGACGTTTATCACAAAACTTGATGTAACTTTATGTTTTTATTCAGAGGGTTCTGAAAAACAGGAGGCAGATTAAATGCTGATATTTCCACTGAAAAAAGAATGGTACGAAAAAATCAAGTCCGGCGAAAAGACGATTGAATATCGGGAAGTGAAGCCGTATTGGACTACGAGGATTGGTAACGGAATGCACAAACTTGCAACATTCATTATTTACGAGCCTACCGAACTTTACGAGAAAATTTCGGCTCTTGGATATTCTCAGGAGTTTGAGGAAGATTTTGATGCGCTGTTGCAAATGGGGTATGTAACGAAACGCAGAATGGACGCAACCATCTCAAAAATAGAGGTTGTTGACGGCAACGATACAGACTTGCACATCGACAAGCCTGTGTATGCGATACACCTTACTAATGTAAGGGAGTGTGTATGCTGATATATAGATTTTCAGTAACAAGACCAAAAGACACCGTTGAAGTATGGCTGATAAGGAATAAATACAGCCCCTTTGAATTTCAGTTCGTGAACATTTCTAAAGGATATATTTGTCCATGTAAATTCAAGACGTTCGAGGATGCCGTGAAAGATATGGAAAGTTTGAAATCAGAAGGGAAGATAATTCATTACGAACGATTGCCAGATTTTGATTTCAAACCCTTATCAGTCGTGGCTTCAAAATTTGAGGAGGAGATAAAATGAATAGAGAACGGGCAAAAGAACTGCTGCCTATAATACAGGCTTATGCGGAAGGAAAGACAATTCAATATATAGGTGTAGGTTTTGAAAATTGGCACGATGTTGATAATGAGCTTGAAATAGATAGTATGCGTTACAAGTACAGAATCAAGCCAGAATCAAAGTATAATGAAATATTCAAGTTGAAAAAAATGCTTGAAAAAAGCCTTGTGCCATTTGAATGGAAGGAATTTGATAAGCCGAGTAAGCAAGGATTTCAGATACTATATCCTAATGATAAAAATAGAGTTTGTTCTGTCATCGAACATTCATTCAGTTATGGAAGTCAAGAAGACCTCCTTGAAATCCAGGGGCTTTTGACAGCAGATGAAGAAGAGTGCGATTCTGTCTTGGGAAATCTTACAGCAGATGATGTCTTCCAAAGGATTCTTTCACATTGGAAGGGAACAAAGCGTAAATTTTTAAATTGTAAATGTATCTGTTTAGAAAATCCAATATACCGCCCCTTCAAAAGCTGTGATGAGCTTGTTTATTACTGGGAACGGGAAAAAGTCGGATATTCAGCAAACCCTTTGCAGATGATAGATATATGGGTGAAGCACAAGGTTGACGGCAGAAGAAGAATGATTGTCGGCTTCGGTGAAAATTTTGTTGAGGTCGGTGTCAAGGCAAAGCCTGTAACGCTTGAACGGCTGTTGGAGACGTACACATTCCTTGATGGCGAGCCATGTGGCGTAAAGGAGGATAAATTTTGATTCAAAACTTTTTACAGTCCAGTGACTATGAAAGCGGTTATGCAAAAGCCCTGCTTGACGTAAAGAATTGGTTTGAGCGTCATTCAACAGCCTTAAAGCTCTGCCGAATGTACAACCAGAAAAACATAGGAATGCTTCTTTCGGAGATAAGCAAAAACGCAGACGCGTTCCAAAAGTTTGGTGATGACACGGAAATATTTTTTGAATATGAAAAGAAAAAGGTCACAAAAGTTTATGTTAAAAAGGAGACCGAACAATGAAAGATTCCATTTACAAAAAATACTGTGGACAAAAACTTCCAGAAGATTTCCAGAAGCGAGCGGAGGGCTTTGCATCCATGTCCGACTCCGTACAAGAAGAAATGTTCCGCGCGGGCTTTTACTGCGGGCTTCATTTAAAGGAAGTCTTCACGGACATGGACTCCCCGGACTTGGATAAAGGCTACATTCTGGTAAGCAAGGATTGAAGAGCCGTTTCAAGGAAATGAAAAGTCTTGTGCGTAAATATGAAATTTGGAGATAAGTATGGGCAGAAAAAAAGGCAGCAAGAATTTAAAAGGTGCAGAGCCGTGGAAGGAATATGGACTTACACGAGATGCTTATTACAACAGGTTGTGCAAGGGAATCCCATTGGAACAGGCTCCGCGCAAGGGAAGGGGAAAGAAAATTTCTGACGAGGAGCTGAGGGAATGGCAGCTTGAAATCGGGCAGAAAGAATATAGGCGAATTCTAACTTATGTATGCAACCGAAGCGCACGGATTCGGGACAATGATTTGAGGGCAAGCGGGAAACATTACGAGAATACGCCTGAAAAACTGGAGGCGATAAAAGAAAAATACAGAAACGGAGTCACGGACGACATAATGAAGGAATTTGAGTGTAAGTTG
>JAFNQK010000425.1 GCA_017386165.1 Treponema sp. | reverse complement strand
GATAAGACAATCAGAAAGAACCGTGGTTTGTTCAGACTTGATGTTGACAATTTTATGGACGAAAACGAGTGGTTTGAAGTAAAGGCTAATAACGGTTATGGATTCCTCGGTTATAATTTTGAAGGAAATAAACTTAGCCTTGGTCTTGCTAAACAGTTTAAAGATTTTTATGGTTCTGTTTATTTTGGTGGAAACTTTGATTCATTCACAACTTCTGCTTCAACAACAACTAACAATTCAACAGGCAATAGGACTTCAACCAGCAATTTGACTTCTGGAAACGATGGTGCATTTACTTTTGCTGCATTGGCAGGTATTGCTAATATGGGCTTTAAGTTTGCTATGGATTATACACCAACTAATATCAATAACACTGATAATAGTGACGGAACAAAAAATTATACAGAGCAGTTTTTAATTACTCCTGCTTTGTCTTGGGGTATGAATACTAAAGTAAACAAGCATAATGCAAAGTTCTATGCAGGTACAAATCTTAACTGTAATGTTAATAAAACTGATGTAAATGGAAATAAGACAGATAACAGTACTTATATCTGGAACATTTATGCTAATGCTGAATTCAGTAAGAAGAGTAAGTCCGTTGTTCAGACCTCTTATGGTACTGCATTCATGATTGACTTTAACTTTGAAGGAAATGATCAGACTGTAAAAGAATACGGCAAGTTTGAAAATTTAATTGCATTTGATCCATATTTTGTTGCTGGTATCAAGCCTGTTGATATCGTAGAATTTAAGGCACGCGCTCATGCTCGTGTTTCATTTACTAATCAGTTTGCTACAAGATATACTGTAAACGGCGGAACTACTTCATATGAAACAGATCGCACAGATCATGTTTTAGTTGGTATTTCTCCAATTCTTGATTTGGGTGCAGTTGTACAGTTAAAGAAGAATGTTGCTCAGTTTAATATTGGAGCAAGCTTTGATGTTCCAACTATGGTTTGGGATAATAATTATCGTTATGTATGTGATGCAAACTCTGGTGTTGTAACAAGTCAGACAGCAGCTGTTGATTATTCATTCCTTTCTAACACAGGTGCTGTCGAATTGCATTCTGGATTTACTGTATTCATCGGAAAGAATGTTACAATCGATACAAACTGGGACCTTGTTGGAAACATTTTTGATGGATTTACAACAAAATTCATGACAAATGCTGATGAAACAAATGGTACTAACGTATTCTTCGGAAACTTCAGCCAGATTCTCTTTGGTTCAAACATCGGTATCCTTGTATCAGTTAAGTTTTAATATTTGATTAAGATTTTTTGATATAGTAAAAGACCTCGGGGTTCAATTTGAGCTCGAGGTCTTTTTATTTTTTACTTCACCAGCAATTCCGGGTGGTATTCAAAGTGCATGTTGTCCCAGACAATCCAGGTGCCGCCCCAGATAAAGCCTTCATCTGCAAAGATGTCAATTACCCTTTGAGGAGGGCACCAGCGGGACTCGATTGGAGTCATATACCAGTCATTTGGACGTAACTGTTTTTGCCAGCTCCAGTAAATCACTTTTTGATAATAGCCTTTTGGTAAAATATCGATGGCAAGGCCTATGCTGTGAAAGGATCTGCTCTGTGTGTCTCGGACTGTCCTCCAGGAAAAGCAGTCGGTTCTTGTAAGGGTGTTTAAGAATTTAGTCATTTCTTCGTCACGGGGAAGATCCATTATTCTTTTAGAAACTCTTTCTAAAGGTTCCTTGAGGCGTTCGTGGGTATTAATGCTCAAAGTCAAAAAAGGAATTTTTACAATGTGACTTTCTGCATGAGCTCGGTCAGCACAGTCAAAGATTGCATTATGCAAAAATGGCGGATCTATTGGACTGTTGGCACGATTGTCCCGGTCTGTAAATTCTTTTATTAATTCAATTTGTTCCGGTGTAAAGCTTTTGGGATCAGGAATATTCTTCTGATAATTATAAAGCATGGGCCTGTAATTATCTTTTTGACCAAGCTTATCTTTTGGAAGAAATTTTGATTCGCACCAGTAGAGCGGGGTATCAGTTGTCTTTTGAGGATTTTTATAATCGGGAACAATTACATGAACAAGCCAGTCGTCAGCTTCCTTGTCATAACTTGCCAGGAATTGTACATCTGGAAATGCCTTTTTAAATACTGAGAGCCCTGCCGGTTCCCACCATTTTTTAAAAGGCACATTGACTTGTTTTGCTTCTGCTCCAAAAACAAAAATAGAAGATATTAAACTAAAAAATAAAGCTATTGATGCGAATTTAAATCTTGAATTAAACAAAAAGCTCTTTTACTCCGTTCATAAATTTGTTTCCGCGGTCAAACTCGTTTGTAAACATACCAAAACTTGTGGCTCCTGGACTAAAAACGACAATCTGATCTGTAAGGTTACAGGTATCGATGTATTTTTTGATTGCGACCAGCATTTCGTTTAGCGAATTGAAAGGTCCATTGTAGTGAACGGCTGCTTTGTCCAGGTCTGGAAGTACTTTATCTGTTCCTGTTCCGCTGAGCAAAAAGATTTCTTTTGGAAGAATTGTACCGTCATCTCCCTTGCTTGTTAGAGTTTTAATAAGGGGATCAAAACTTAAGCCTTTGTCAGTTCCACCAGTGGCAAAAATTACAGGCTTTCCAAAAGACTGGCTTGCGGCACTTGCTGCTTCTGGAACTGTTGCACAGCTGTCGTTGTAGAATTTGTTTCCCTTGTATGTATGGAAGAACTGAAGGCGGTGATCAATTCCCGGCCATGTCTGCATAATTGAAACGATTTTATCTGATTCAACCTGCATTAAAAAGAGAACTAAAGCGGCGTTGAGTACATTTATCTTCATGTGTTCGCCAGGAACACTGAGTTCTCCCATAATCTGTTCTGGTGTATCCATTCCCGGAAGGAAAACCATTCCTTTGGTTTTTCCGTCAGATGATTTTTCCTGCCATACGCCGTAAAATTTATCAAGATTTTCAGGCTTGGTTCTTGAGTAGCGAAGAACAGTTCCTTTTGTTTCCTTTGCAAATAAATCACCCCAGGTTCCGCCCTGTTCAGGTCCGGTTCCGGGTTCGTCTCCATCGTAGTCTACGATTGTGTATTCGCCCTTTGTCTGGTCTTTATAGATTAGCTGCTTGTCGGCAACATAATCTTTCATATTGCCGTACCAGTTCTGGTGGTCTGGAACAATTTTTGTAATGATTGAAATATGTGGCTTTAAAGCGCCTCTGCCTCTGAGGTCTGCCAGCTGCCAGCTTGAAAGTTCAAGGACAACAGGAGTTTCTTCGCTAGTCTGGTCCAGGAATGTCAGAGGACTTACAGTAATATTTCCGCCGAGGAATGCTTTGTAGCCAGCTTTGTTCAATCCGTAGTGAATTGCACTAACTGTTGAAGATTTTCCTTTACTTCCTGTAACGGCGATTACAGGAGCTTTTGTAAAATGAAGGAAAATGCTTATATCGCTTTCGATGTTTTTGCTTGCAGAAAGGTATTTGTTCCCTTCGATTTTAACTCCAGGATTTTTAATAACACAGTCTGCATTTTCAAAATCCTCGATTCTGTGTTCTCCGAGAACATAGGTCAATCTGCTGGTGTCGAGATTTGCATCGTTGTTAAGACGGTCGATTGTTGGTTTAAGCTGTTCACTGGTTTTCATGTCTGTAACGGTTACATAAGCTCCGTGCTGCAAGAAAAAGCGTACGCAGGCTTCTCCTCCGCCGTTGAGCCCCAAGCCCATTACAGTGATTTTTTTATCTTTTATATCGCTTAAAGAATTAAATGTACAACCTTTCTTAAAACTATGCATTTTAACCTCGATTATTAGCGTGATGTCTGGAGTTTGCTCTTTGCCTGATGTCTAAGAACTGCTTCGTTTAACAGAAGATTTGTGAGTTCTGTAAATTCAAGACCTGCTGCGTCGCACATTTTGGGGAACATGCTGATTGGTGTAAATCCAGGCATAGTATTGATTTCGTTAAAATAAATCTGATGAGTTTCTTTATCAATAAAGAAATCTACTCGGCTCAAGCCTGCTGCATCGAGAGCACAATATGCTTTAACGGCAATTGTTCTGATTTTTTCGAGAGTTTTTTCTTTTATTTCTGCAGGAATAGCTAGTCTTGCACCGTTAGGGTCGTTGTATTTTGCGTCAAAATCGTAGAATACATGAGTTGGAAGAATTTCTCCCGGAATATAAGCGGTTACAACTTCGTCGTCGTTGTTTGGATCGGCAGTTGTTGAGTTTCCTGTAACAGAGCATTCAATCTCCTGTGCAGGAATTGCTTTTTCGATAAGAACCTTGTCGTCCCAGCTAAAGGCTTCCATAAGAGCAAAAGAAAGCTCCTGTGGATTTGTGGCTTTGCTTGCACCGTTGCTGCTACCTGCACAGCATGGTTTAACAAAGAGTGGGAAGCCAAGAGTGCTGATGGCATTTTCAAAAACCTGATCATAGCGTCTGCTATCCAGCATATCGGTTCTCTTCATACAAACATAAGGAACAACAGGGATTCCAACTGCCTGCAAAACCTGTTTTGTCTTTTCCTTATCCATTGTTAAAGAGCTGGCCATTGTGCCGCATCCAACATAAGGAATGTCAGCCATGTCCAAAAGCCCCTGAATAGTTCCGTCTTCGCCGTAGGTACCGTGAAGGGCAGGGAATACAACATCAACTGTCAAAGCTTCTGTATGAGTTTTAAAACAATGTTCTTTTCCGGCTGGAGAAATATAAATCTGATTTTCTGGAGTTTCTGTAATTGAAAGGCTTGCGCTTGTGTCTTTGCAGATTCTTTCATATTCTGATTCGTTCTGGAGGTACCAGGTTCCTTCTTTTGTGATACCGATCAGAACTACTTTATGCTGTTTGTCAATTCCACGGGCGATAGCGGCTGCTGAAATAAGTGAAATTTCGTGTTCTCCGCTTCTTCCTCCATAAATTACTGCAACTGTCATTTTATTTCCTCATAAAAATTATTTTGAATAGCCCATTTCTGAGAGGGCAAGTTTTGCTTCTGATATTTCATCGTAAGGCATTACATAATCTTTGTAGATGATGCTGTTTTCGTGGCTTTTTCCCAAAAGAAGAACGATATCTCCTTTTTGAGCCATCTTGAAAACTTGTCGGATTGCCTGTTTTCGGTCGTGAGTAATAAAGAGGTTTTCATTCATTTTTTTACCTTCTTTTACTGCTCCCTCGGCAATCATTTTTAATAATTCTACAGGATCTTCTCCGCGAGGGTCTTCGTCGGCAAGAACGATTGCGTCACAGAATTTTGCGGCAATTTGTCCCTGTAGAGGTCGTTTTGTAAGGTCTCTTTCGCCTCCGCTTCCGAATACAGCAAACATTCTGCCGCTACATCTTTTTCTTAATGGAGGAAAAATAGTTTCAAAACTTGAAGGTGTATGTGCGTAGTCGATTACGAGTTCAAAAGGCTGGCCCTGTTCAATTACGGTCATACGTCCTTTGATAGGAGTAAGTTCCTGTGTATGTTTTGCAATTTCTTCAAAACTGAGGCCTGTAACACTTGAAACAGCTGTAATTGCAGCCATGAGATTGTAAGCGTTAAATGCGCCAGGAAGATTTGCTTTTATGTTGAGATGTTTGTGTGTGCGTGGAAGTACCGGGTCATAATTAGATGCAAAGGATGCATCCAGACCGTCAGTGTCCAGGTCAAAATCAAGACCGTAACGAGCTGATGCAATGTTGGTTGCAGTCATGTATCTAAAGTTTTCTGGAATTGCAGGGAGTGCCTGTGCATTTTCTCCGGTTTCAGCTGCGGCTTTTCCCGCTTTTCCGAGTGTTGTAAAGCCGTATACATGCTTTTTGGTAGCTTCCGCAAAGAACATTGCACTTGGATCTTCAAGGTTTACGATACCGATAGAAGGAATTTTGACTGTTTCGCCTGCAATATTTTTTACATGGTCGTGCTTGTCCAATGCCTTGAACAGGTTTGCCTTGTCGGCGCGGTAGGTTTCAAAATTTTTGTGGAATTCAAGATGCTCAAGGGTAACATTCATGAATACACCGCAGTCAAAGAGAACATTTCCGAGGCGGTTGAGCTTTGGACTTAAACCGTGGCTTGATGATTCTACAACTGCATACTGGCAGCCGTTTTCAAGCATTTCATTGAGATGGTGCTGGATGATTGGAGCTTCTGGAGTTGTCTGATGCTGAGGATTAGGAAGAGCATCCTCCCCAAAAGAGTATTCAACTGTCGAAATAAATCCTGCCTTTTTTCCGCAGGCTCTCAAAAGCTGCCAGATAAAACTTACGGTGCTGGATTTTCCTTCTGTTCCTGTTACACCGATAACGATAAGTCTTTTTGATGGAGAATCATAGAATCTGTCAGAAACAGGGGCCATTGCAAAACGGGCATCAGCAACTTTGATAAATGCAGGAACAGGTCCTAAAGCTCCTGGACTTTTGCTGTCGATTGGAGTACCGTCGTTCTTTTCTCCAATTGCATTTTCAAGCTGTCTTTTTACTGCAGCTTTTGCAGCAGCGATTTGAATTTCTTTTGTCAGTTCACCCTGATAAACGATTGCGTTTGCACCTCTTTCAATTGCCTGTGGAATAAAAGTGTTTCCGTCTATATGTGTGCCTGGCAGTGCAAAAAACAAACTGTTTTCTGTTACTTCTCTTGAGTCAAAAACAAGATTGGTAATTAGAATATTTGCAACGTCGTTTTCCTGTACCGGAGTACGGCCGTCAGCAGCAACAAGTGTGTGATTTATGGATGGCAATAATTGCGAAAGAAATTTGTGCATATGATTCCCCTGTTTACACCAGATTAATTATTTACAGAAACTTTCGAGTACTTTCTTGTAGATTGCAAGACCGGCATCGATTTCTTTCTGACTGATGTTTAATGGAGGAAGGAAGCGTACTACATCGGCACCTGCTGTTGTTGTACAAAGTCCTTCTTCGAGACATTTTACTTCGATGTCAAAAGGTTTAATGCTCTTGTCAATCTGTGTTCCGATCATAAGGCCTTTACCGCGGACATCTTTTACGATTGGAAGGTTCCAGCTCTTAATCTGGCTTCTGATGTATTCGCCTTTTTCATTTACGGATGCAAGGAATTTTTCGTCCATTGTATTGAGAACAACAAGTCCGGCTGCACATGCGAGAGGGTTTCCTGCAAAGGTTGACTGGTGATCGCCTGCAACAAATACATCTGCTGCTTTACCGCGGAAAAGACATGCTCCCATTGGAACACCTGCTGCAATTCCCTTTGCGAGAGTAACAACATCAGGTTCAAGACCAAGCCATTCGCTTGCAAGGTAAGTACCTGTTCTACCTACGCCAGTCTGAACTTCATCTGCCATTACGAGGGCTCCGGCTTTGTGAGCAGCTTCGCGGACTGCTTTTGCCCATTCAGGATCGATAAGGTTTACACCGCCTTCGCCCTGAACGCATTCCATAAGAATTGCTGCAACGTCATCTGTAAAGCAGGTTTTGAGTGCTTCAAAATCGTTAGCTTTGATTGTTTTAAATCCTTCCGGATATGGAGCAAAGCAGTCAGGGTGGAACTTGTCCTGTCCAGTTGCAGTGAGGGTTGCAAGAGTTCGTCCGTGGAAAGAAGATTCAAGAGTAATGATTGTGTGTTTCTTTGCTCCGCCTGTAAGGAAACCGTATTTTCTTGCAAGCTTGATTGCAGCTTCATTTGCTTCGGCTCCTGAGTTACCAAAATAACCGTGTTCAAAACCAGTTCTCTTTAAGAGTTCTGTAGCAAAGTTAATTCCTTCGTCAGAGAAATAGTAGTTTGAAATATGGATTTCTTCTTTTGCCTGTTTTGCGATTGCTTTAACTAGCGGCTTGTAATTATGTCCGAGGCAGTTAACTCCGATTCCTGCAATAAAGTCTATATATTTTCGTCCGTTTGTAGCAGTAAGGGTAGAACCGTTACCTTTTACAAAGGTTAAATCAAAGCTTCCGTAGTTGTTTACAATTAATTTTTTCATCTAAAATCCTCCAGTCAAGGAAAATGTATAATTTCTTTCTATAATAATGAATTGCACTGTGTTTGACTATTGTTTTTTATGGTAGAAAAAAATCTTAATAATTTTTTGTTTATAATTTTTAAAAGGAGATTTATAATTTATATATGAGTTTCAAGAAAAAGTTACAGGCGTTTTTAGGCATTGAAAAGTATTCTCCATTTGTTAAGTCTTATTACGAAAAGACTAATGTAAAGTCCGGGTTGTATTTGTCCTGTGTGGTAATTGCGCTTGAGCTCTGGATGCTTTGTAGTGTCTGTTATAATCAGTTATTTTCTTCTGAACCAAGGTCAAAAGTTTGGCTTCTTCAGCATGTTCCGTGTTATTTTATTTTACTATTCTGCGGAATTGCTCTACTAGTTTTATGCCTGATTAGTATTAACGGTAAAAAAATCGGACGGAAACTAACTCTCTTTGTAAAAGTTGCGTTTTCTGTAGTTTGTATTTTATTCGGTTTATATATTTCATGGCTGGATTATAAAAAAGGTGAACAGTTTATAACTCTTGTAACGATGACGATTTTTGTCTTTTGTTATTTACAGTGGCGTCCAATCTATACGATTATATTTTTGACAACAACCTTCGGCCTTTTTTATATAATGTGTAATGCTGTTTTACCCACTACTTATGCTACAAAGGTTAATTTATTTATTATATGGATTGCAATTGCCATGGCTTCTATTGATTCCTATCATCAGAAAATAAAAGAAGCCAAAAAAGAAGAAAAGCTGGAAGAAGCAAATGATATTCTTCTAAAACTTTCGATAAGTGATGAAATTACTGGTATATCCAATATGACTTATTTTATAAGTCAGACCCTTTCTGAACTTCATGATGAAAAAATTGATGTGACAAAGATGCTCTTTTTATTTATGGATATAGAGCATTTTAAAAACTACAATGAAAAATATGGATTTATTGCAGGTAATGAATTTCTAAAATATATTGGACAGACGGTAGAAAAAGTATTTGAAAATTCTACTACGGCTCATTTCAGTAATGATAACTTTGTTGTTTTTACAAAAGACGAAAATGTTATTCAAAAGCTGAATCTTATTCGTCGTGAAGTTAAAAAATGTGATTCAAGTATCATGATGGACCTAAAGATAGGTTCTTATCGTCCTAGAAACAGGGACTGTCTTCCGATTGTAGCCTGTGACCATGCCCGATATGCTTGTAATTCGCTAAAGAAACAGTTTGAACATATCTATCTTGAGTATAACGATCAGATGGATCTTGATTTCTATCGAAAACAATACATTATAAATAATATTGATAAAGCGATTGAAAAAGATTACATCAAAGTTTTTTACCAGCCTCTTATCAATGCTCAGACTGGGAAACTCTGCGGTTTAGAGGCTTTGGCTCGATGGGATGATCCTGAATACGGATTTTTAATGCCAGGACTGTTTATTCAAACTCTTGAAGAGTATCATCAGATTCATAAGCTTGATATGTATATTTTGAATCAGGTCTGCAAAGATATAAATGAAGTAAAAGACAAGAATCTTCCATCGTTACCGGTTTCTTTGAACTTTTCACGTTCAGATTTTGATGTAATGGATCTTACTCTCGAGGTTGAAAATTGCCTTAAATTCTATGAGATAGATAAGAGTCTTATTCATGTAGAAATTACAGAAACAGCTCTTGCAGATAATGATGACAAATTACAAAAGTCTCTGGAGATTTTCAGAAAGAGCGGATATGCCCTGTGGCTGGATGATTTTGGTTCTGGCTATTCCGGTCTCAATGTATTGAAGGAATACGAATTTGATGTAATGAAAATCGATATGAAATTCCTGCAGCATTTTGCTGAAAATAAAAAAGCAAAAGTAATTCTCAGAAATATTATTAAACTTGCCAAAGATATCGGTATGGAAACTCTTACAGAGGGTGTAGAGACAGAAGAAGCTAAAGAATTCTTAAAGGAAATTGGTTGTGATCGATTACAGGGATATTTATTTGGAAAACCGATGCCAAAACTCGAACTAGTTGCTAAAATACAAGACGGGACTTATATTCCAGAACAGATTAATTAGACGAGGTTAATAAGATGAATCAATTTTTGCGTACTGAAATGTTACTTGGAAAGGAAGCAATGATTCGTCTTAAAAACAGCAGAATCGCAGTTTTTGGAGTAGGCGGGGTTGGTGGTTACACTGTTGAAGCCCTTGTTCGTAGTGGCGTTGGTTCAATCGACATTATCGATAAAGATACTGTAAGTGAAACTAATATTAACCGACAGATTATTGCTCTGCACAGTACAGTTGGAAAGAATAAGGTTGATGTCTTAAAAGACCGTATTCTGGATATAAATCCTGATTGCATTGTTAGAACTTATCCCATCTTTTTTTTAGAAGATACAAAAGATATTTTCAATTTTTCTGATTATGATTACGTTGTGGACGCGGTTGATACTGTTTCTGCAAAACTTATGATTATTAAAATGTCAAAAGAAGCTGGGGTGGCGGTAATTTCAAGTATGGGTGCAGGAAATAAAATTGATCCAACCTTATTTGAGGTTGCTGATATTTCTGAAACCAGCGTATGTCCTCTGGCTCGTGTTGTACGCCGTGAATGTCAGAAACTGGGCATAAAAGGTGTAAAGGTCGTTTATTCAAAAGAAAAGCCCCGCACACCAATCGTTGAAAAGGACTCTTGTTCAGAACTAAAAGGAAACGGAATTGCTCCTGCAAGTTCTGCCTTTGTTCCGTCGGTGGCAGGGCTTATAATCGCCAGTGAAGTAATTAAATCACTGGCAGGAATTAACTAATTTTTAAGCAAGCTTTGGATATTTATCAAAGTAAGCTTTTGTTTCTTTTGCTACAATACCGCTTAATACAATCAGAGAAATACAGTTAGGAATTGCCATTAATCCGTTTGTAATATCAGCAATTGTAAATACCTGTTTTACAGTAAAGTAAGGTCCGATTGCAATTGCAAGGATGTAAATAACTCTGTAAATCATTACAAATTTCATGTGACCGTTTGTAAGGTATTCAAGACATTTTTCTGAATAGTAGTCCCATCCAAGAATTGTTGTAAATGCAAAGAATGCAAGACAGAGCATTAAAAGGAACTGAACTGAAATACCGTCTCCTCCAAGGTCAAAAGAAAGAGCTGCAGCTGTGAGTTCAACACCCTTTTTGCCTGCCCATTCAAAAGAAGGATTACAAAAGGCGATTACGATTCCAAGACCAGTCATTGTACATACAATCAATGTATCGATTACTGTACCGGTCATATTTACGAGACCTTGTTCAACAGGTTCGTTTGTCTGTACTGGAGCAGCGGCGATTGGTGCAGAACCGAGCCCTGCTTCGTTTGAGAAGATACCGCGGGCGATACCTTTCTGCATAGATTCTGTAACCTGTTTGATTGTCCATCCGATAGCACCGCCGGCAACAGCCTTAAATCCAAAGGCAGACTTAAAGATTAATGCAAATGCTGCAGGGATTTTTGTTGCGTTCATGATAAGAACAGAAAGTCCAAGGAAAACATAAATCAAAGCCATGGCTGGAACAACTTTTTCTGCAACTTTAGAGATTCTCTTTAAGCCACCGATGATAACGAGGGCTGCACAAAGAGTAACTACTGCACCACCGATTACTGTTGCCCATGTATATGAGTTTTCACCGATTGTGAAAGCGATGTTGCTTGAATCAGGATCAAATGCCATATTAACTGCACTTGTGATGCCGTTGATCTGTGTCATTGTACCGATACCGAGAAGACCTGCAAGAACTCCGAATACAGCAAAGAGAATTGCAAGCCACTTCCATTTTGGACCCATTCCTTTTTCAATTGTGTAGAAAGGACCGCCGAGAACGTGACCGTCTTCTTTTACTTCGCGATATTTGATGGCAAGCATACATTCTGCGTATTTAGTTGCAGTACCAAGAATAGCTGCAACCCACATCCAGAATAAAGCCCCAGGACCACCGGCTGCGATAGCTGTTGCAACACCGACGATGTTTCCTGTACCGATTGTTGCTGAGAGAGCTGTACAAAGGGCAGAGAAGCCTGACAATTCTCCCTGACCTTCGTTCTTTTTGAAAATCTGTTTAAAGGCTCGTCCGAGTTTTGTAAACTGGATACCTTTTGCTCTGATAGTAAGAATAAGGCCTGTTGCAAGAATTAATACGATTGTAGGAACGCCCCATACAATGTCGTCGATTTTGTTTAAAATTGTGTCAAACATAGTTTTTCCTTATTGTTTAGTATATCATTGTACCTATACCGCGGTCGCTGAACATTTCGATTAAAAGGGAATGAGGAACTCGTCCGTCGATGATGTGAGTTCTTGGAACTCCTCCCTGCAATGCTGTAAGACAGCAGTCAATCTTTGGAATCATTCCTCCTGCGATGATACCTGTAGCCTTGAGAGAACCAAGGGCAGTTTTTTCAATTCTCTTGATAAGAGTTGAAGGATCATCGATATTGCGCAATACTCCAGGAACATTAGTCAACTGAACAAATTTTTCTGCTTTAAGTGCAACTGCAATCTTTGCTGCGGCAGTATCTGCATTAATGTTGTATCGCGCAGAATCTCCCTGTTCACCGAGAGCAACTGTTGAAATTACAGGAATAAATCCCTTGTCCAGCAATGAAGTTACGATTTCTGGATTTACGTCAGTTACTTCTCCAACATAGCCGAGATCTTTTTCGGTCTTTCTGGCACGGATAAGACCTGAGTCGACACCACTTAAACCGACAGCACGGCCGCCTTTCTGAAGCAGAATACCAACGATGTCTTTGTTTAGTTTACCGGTTAAAACCATCTGAACAATTTCCATTGTTTCTGCATCGGTGTATCGGAGTCCATCAACAAATTTGCTTTCTTTTCCTACACGATCAAGCATGTGGTTGATTTCTGGACCACCGCCGTGTACGAGAACAACTTTGATACCTATTGTGCTAAGGAGAACAATGTCTTCCATTACGGCTTCTTTGAGTTCTTCGTTAAGCATTGCATTTCCGCCGTATTTAACAACAACAACTTTGCCGCACCAGTTTTTAAAATATGGCAGGGCTTCGACCAAGACTTTTGACCACTGATCTGCAGTCAAGTTTTCACTTTGAATTTCTTTGTTTTCCATATAATGTTCCGTTTCTTCTATAAAATAGCGTATTACGAGGGTTTGAGCAATTGCTTGATTTTTAAAATAACAGGAAATAATTAAATTTGAAAAATTTAAAAAACAGAATTAAAATTAAATAGATGTGAGGAGTTTATGGAATTTAAGAATCATTTTTTATATAACCTTCTTGGACCTCAACTTGATTTTAAGCATAAATTACTTAATTTAATTCTCATTACAACTCTGCTCGGTGGATTTGCTACATTAATATTTTCTGTAGTTCTGAAAATGGGTGTAGTGGGTAATTTAATTCTTTCTATTTATCTTATTATTTCTTTTTTCAATTTATTCCTTGCAAATAATATCAAAAAACCGACTCTTGCCGCTGTAATTACAACCCTTTTGTTCAATGTTGTTGCATGTCCGATTATGTTTTTTCAGTATGGGGGAATCCACTGCGGAATTACAATCTGGATGGTACTGGGACTTGCGGCTCCATGGTTTGTTCTTGAGGGTAAATATTCGATAATCGTTTATATAATTTCTCTTTTGCCAAATGTTGCATCGATTGTTGTGGGATTTTTAAAGCCGGAATTAGTTCATAAGGTGGATTATAAAACTCATTTTTTTGATGTTTCAATTGCCGTTGTTCTTGTAAGTTTTATTACTGGTATAATTTATATGTTCCAGACCCGGGAGTATGAAAAACAGAGAAAACGCCTTCAGCTCAGGGAGGAAACTCTTCATTCGGCTCTTGAGAGTGCTGCAAATGCAAATCGTGCTAAAACTAACTTTCTTGCTACAATGAGTCACGATATTCGTACTCCTCTAAATGCCATAATCGGTTTTACACGCATTGCAGAAAAGAATTCTGATGATCTTGAAAAAGTAAAGGAATGTCTTGAAAAGACAAAATCTTCCAGCAATTATCTTTTAGGGCTTATCAATGATGTTCTGGATATGAGCCGCATTGAATCTGAACAGATGAAAATGGAAATTGCTAACTGCAATCTGGTGGATGAGATGTATAAAATCCAGGAACTTTTTGCAGAGGATGTAAAAAAGAAGAATCTTAATTTCATAATTGAAATGACAGAAATCAAGAACGGAATTGTTCGTTGTGATGTATTAAGATTTAAACAGATAATTACAAATCTTTTGAGTAACGCCATTAAGTACACAAATGAATATGGTTCGATCAAAATAGTTTTAAAACAGACTTCTGAGGTGATAAACGGAAAGGCTTCTTATCAGCTTATCGTAAAAGATAACGGTATTGGAATGACAAAGGAATTCCAGAAAGTAATCTTTGATTCCTATTCCCGGGATATGAAAAATATTGCTCCTGGAACTCAGGGCTCAGGCCTTGGAATGGCAATTACCCGCGCCATAGTAAATCTCATGGGCGGAAAAATTACCGTTGACAGTATGCTGGGGCAGGGTTCAACCTTTAATGTTTATCTTACATTCCCGATTGTAGAAGATGAGTTCTATGAAGAGCCAAAGGATGTTATTTATTACTTTGACGGAAAACATGTTCTGCTGGCAGAGGATAACGAACTCAATCAGGAAATTGCTACCGCTATTCTTCATGAATACGGAATAACTACGGATATTGCAAATAATGGAATGGAAGCCTACGACCTCATCAGAGATTCTGAGCCGGGATATTATGATGCAATTTTGATGGATATCCAGATGCCGATTATGAATGGTTATGAAGCAACTCAGGCTATCCGTGAACTTGAAGATGAAAAGAATCGTTCTGTTCCAATTGTCGCAATGACAGCCCACGCTTTTGAAGATGATCGGGAAATGGCTCTAAAATATGGAATGAACGGTCATGTTGCAAAACCGATTGAAATTCCAAAGTTGATGGATACACTCAATAAGATATTGTCATAATCAGTTAAAAAAGGTATAGTTTAATCATGAATTACATTTTGCTACTTCTATTATTACGTATTTCTCGTTAATAGCCGTTTGAAGCAAGCGTGTAATTATTTATTGCGTAAATTACAGACCTGCCAAACGGCAGGTCTTTTTTGTTTTACAAGGAGTTGATATGAAAGTTTCTATGGATCCAAAAGGAAAGTACAGACCTTTTGAGGCTGTTCCGATTAAAAATCGTACATGGCCAACAAAGACAATTACAAAGGCTCCGTTATGGTGTTCTGTTGATTTGCGTGACGGAAACCAGGCCCTTATTAATCCAATGGGCGTTGAGCAGAAACTTGAATTTTTTGACCTTCTTGTAAAAATCGGTTTTAAGCAGATTGAAGTTGGTTTTCCTAGTGCCAGCGACACTGAATTCAATTTTATGCGCCGTCTTATCGAAGAAAATCATGTTCCAGAAGATGTAACTCTGCAGGTTTTGTGTCAGGCCCGGGAAAAACTCATTAAGCGTACTTTTGAAAGTCTTAAGGGGTGTAAAAAGGCTATTTTCCACCTTTATAATTCAACAAGCCCTGCTCAGAGAAAATACACCTTCAATAAATCCAAAGAAGAAATCAAGCAGATTGCAATTGACGGAATCCGCTGCGTTAAAAACTGTCTTTCTATGAGCGAAGGAACAGAAATTCAGTTGGAATATTCACCTGAATCTTTCTCAACTACAGAAATTGACTACGCTCTTGAAGTTTGTGAAGCAGTAAAAAAGGAATGGGGCTGTTCTGCAGACAATAAGGTAATTTTGAATCTCCCTACAACTGTTGAATGTGCTCTTCCTAACCAGTTTGCTGATCAGATTGAATATTTCTGCCAGAACATCAGCGACCGCGAAAATGTAATTATATCTCTTCATAACCACAATGACCGCGGAGAAGGGGTTGCACAGTGCGAACTTGGACTTTTGGCCGGTGCAGACCGCGTTGAAGGATGTCTCTTTGGTAATGGTGAACGCACCGGGAACCTTGATATCGTAAATGTTGGAATGAACATGTATACTCAGGGAGTTGATCCTGAACTTGATTTTACAAATATGCCTATGCTTGTTGAGGCTTATACTCGACTTACAGGCATGACAATTCATCCACGTACTCCATATTCCGGAGAACTTGTATTTACTGCCTTTAGTGGTTCTCATCAGGATGCAATCCGCAAAGGTATGGCTGCCAGAGTAAAGATGCCTGAAAACGCATACTGGGATGTTCCGTATCTTACTTTTGATCCGCATGATATCGGTCGTCAGTATGAAGGTATTATTCGCATCAACAGTCAGTCTGGAAAGGGCGGTGCGGCATTCATTATGGAACAGGAATATGGAATCGTTATGCCAAAGGCAATGCATCCTGTATTTGGCGAACTTGT
>JAFNQK010000424.1 GCA_017386165.1 Treponema sp. | reverse complement strand
GTCTGATTTTCGCTGATATGAGAATTATCTTTGCGAACATTAAGACTTGGCTCTGAGTATTCAATGTCATTGTCTTTTACAACGCCGCTGAACGCTACAAGAATATCCATATCATCATAGCCTTTTACTTTCAAAAGACGTTTTATCTCATGGAAATAGCGGACCGCTGCAAGACGGCTTGATGTGACAACCATCATCTTACCCTTCCCGCCTATCTTGTTTCTTGTCGTGTTTCTGTATGTCTCTACGATGATTTCAGATTTCTGGCTTATGTTTGTAGGATGCAGCTGCGCATATTTCAGGATGACTTTCGTTGCCTTGTTTGCAGGAAGGTCAGGATTATCCGGGAAGTTCTTTGCGATTTTGTAGCAGGTGTCATAAGTCATGTAGTTTTTAAGAACATCAAGGATGAAGCCTTCTTCTATCGCCTGGCGCATACTGTAAATATGGAACGGATGGAAGCTGCCATCTTCTGCCCTGGTTCCGAACATTTCGAGAGTTTTGTCTTTTGGTGTGGCCGTAAATGCAAAGAATGAAAGATTTTTGTGTTTTCCGTGAGCAATCATTTCTTTGATAATCTTGTCGTCTTTTTCGATTTCTTCTTCGGCCTTGCCTTCAATTTCTGCATATTCTTTTAGGGCATCTTCCGTATCTGCAAGAGCAGTCTTTAATTTTAAAGCTGCGCTTCCTGTCTGTGAAGAATGAGCTTCATCTACGATAACGGCATAATTGCGGCCTTTTACCTTGTCGACTTCCTCATAAATTACAGGGAACTTCTGCAGCGTAGTAACAATTATACGGTCGCCATTGTTAAGAGCGTCACGAAGGTCCTTTGAGTTTTTCTTGTCGTCAATGGTTGTTACGGCTCCGAGCGTATGGTCAAAACTTGAAATTGTGTCCTGCAGCTGTGCATCCAGAACTGTACGGTCCGTTACTACAACAACGCTAGAAAAGATCGCGTTGTTGTTTTCATCATGAAGCGATGCCAGGCGGTAAGCAGTCCATGCGATGGAATTAGACTTTCCAGAGCCTGCACTGTGCTGAATAAGATAGTTGTTTCCACTACCCTGCTCTTTTACATCCGCAATGAGTTTTCTGACAACATCAAGCTGATGATAACGAGGGAAAATAAGTGTTTGTTTTTCTACAATCTCCACTTCCCCATCATCCGTGTATTTCTTTTCTTCTTTTACTTGCAGATGCAGGAACTTCTGCAGAATATCCATCATGCTGTCTTTTTGGAGAATGTCTTCCCAAAGATAGCTTGTGATATAGTCTTTTTCCGTAGTTGATGGATTGCCTTTGCCACCGTCTTTTCCGGCACCTGCAGAGCCTTGATTGAATGGCAGGAAGAATGTTGATTTACCATTCAATTTTGTTGTCATGTAAACATCGTACAAATCTACGCAGAAGTAAGCCAATACGCGGTTATTGAATTGGAATACAATTTCGCGCGGGTCTCTGTCATTCTGCCATTGCAGCTTAGCGTTTGTTACGCTCTGGCCTGTAAGCTGATTCTTTAATTCAAGAGCAATAAGAGGGATTCCGTTTACTGTCAGGACCATATCAACGGATTTAGAACAATCTGCAGAATAAAACCACTGTCTGTAACATTCTATTGTGTTTTTCTTATAAAGCTCTGCAGAAAGCTCATTCAAAGAAGATTCCGGCTTGAAATAACATACCTTGAAAGAAATGCCGCGATGCTTAAAACCATGTCGCAAAACTGAAAGCATACCGTCAGAAGTTACGGTATTGCTGAAGCATCTGCAGAAAGCATCTTCTGTGTTGCCTGGGTTCTGAGCTTCAAAGCGTTTCCATTCTTTGCCTTGAGTGTCTTTTATAAAATTAACAAGGGTAGACTTGTAAAGACCGTAATTTGTGTTGAAAGTATCACTACCCTTTTTATAGCCGCCCTGGTCCGAG
>JAFNQK010000423.1 GCA_017386165.1 Treponema sp. | reverse complement strand
TTTCAGAAAAGAATGCTGTAAGGAGGAAAGACTTTCTACAATTGAGAATGCTTATTCTTATAAGAACGAAAACTTTTTGCAAAATGTAAATGTGTGCATTATCGATGATGTAATAACTACCGGTTCAACAATTGAATGCTGTGCCCGAATTCTAAAAAATCATGGTGCAAAAAAAGTATATGCAATCAGTCTATTTATAGTAGATTAAAGAATTATTGCTAAATGCATGTAATGGGTGTATTATTAATATGATAACTTGTTTACTTTTTGGGAGTGTACTATGGCAGAAGAAGAATCACAGATTCAGTTGGTTACATTTCGCTTAGGCGATGAATTATACGGCGTTGATATTATGTCTGTTAAGGAAATAGTAAAAATTCAACCGATTAGACCTATTCCTAATGCTCCATACTACATGGTTGGAATTTTAAATCTTCGTGGAGAAATTATTCCGATTATTGATTTGCACAGGCGTTTTCATATAAACTTTGCTAACGGTGAACAGGAACTGGATGAACTTGAAAGCGGTTTTATAATTATTAATATAGACGGAAGTCAGATTGGTATTATTATTGACCGAGTTTCCCGCGTAGTTTCTGTAAATCCGGCAGAGATTCAAGATCCTCCTCAGATGATGGGTGGAATCGGAAGTGAGTATATTCGTGGCGTTGTACGAAATGAAGACGGATTTTTAATTATGCTTGACATCGTTAAGCTGTTTGATCCAAAAGAACTTCAGAAGATTATGGTACAGGCCTAAAAATTCAAAAATACCAAAGTTAAAAACATGATACGGACATTCAGTACTACAATTAGAAGAAAGGAAATGGATGCGGTATTAACTTGTATGGTCGATGAAAAAATTGGACCAGGTGAGTTGAATACCCGCTTTATTCAGGCTGTTAAAGATTTTACAGGTTGTGATGGGGCTGTTGCTCTCAGAACTCCTGAAACTGCGTTGAAATACGCATTGCGTTCTTTAGATTTTGCAGAAGGTGAGACTGTAATGATTTCTGCTCTTGCTCCTGCATGGCATTATCAGGCGGTTGTTGATTTAGGATATAAACCGCTTGTTCTTGATGTTGATGATGCTACAGGGCTTGTAAATGCAGAAATTGTTCAGCGGGGTATTAATCACGGTGGACGTCTTTTACTTTTGCATGAATCAATGGGCATTATGCCGGAAATGGATGCAATTTTGGCATTGAATATTCCTGTTATTGAAGATATTTCTAAAAGTGCTGGTGCCGTTGTTCCTGTATACGATGCAAATGGAACTCCAATGGGAGGTGTAAAAGCCGGTTCATATGGAGTTTACACAATTCTCACTCTCGAAGAAAAGGATGTAATTACCGCTGGTGGTGGTGCTGTTCTCATTGCACCAAAACGTCGTGAGTGGATTGTTCTAAAAAAGTTTGTAGATGAAATGCCAAAGACAGAGCTTCTTCCGGATATTAATTCTGCATTAGCATGGGTTCAGATTAAAGAGTTTAAACATAATGAAATAAGCAGAAAGACTATTTATTCTCTTTATCAGAGAGCATGTATGTCCGGCCGCCATAAGTTATACGCAAGAAATATCGGATATTCAATTCCTGATAATGCTGTTCAACCGGTTAACACTTCCGGTGCTGAAAATGCTGAACAGGATTTAGACTTTACTTCTACTATGAGTGCTTTTCCTTTGATTCTTACAAGTTCATATAAAGATGTAAAGCAATATGCTGCAAAGAAAGATATTGAAATCAGTCAGGCTTATGAAGATTCTGTAATTGCACTTAAGCAGGAAGAACTTTCAGATTCCTGTATCCGTGCCAAATCATTGTATTTGCGTTGTGTTTTGTTCCCTCTCTATCCGAGATTGACACATTCTCAAGTTTCTAAAATTGTAAAAGTTCTTGGCAGTTTACCATAAGGAATTTTGCTCTATTTATGAAAAAATGTTTAATTATCGCTAATACAAGTAAGGAAGAATCCAGACAGGTTGCACAGGAAGTTAGTGATTTTCTTACTGAAAAAAAAATTAAAGTCTCGGTTTATTATTTCGATGGATTCAGCAATGAAAATCCTTTTGACGGTAATGATCTTGTAATCACCTTAGGTGGTGATGGAACAGTTTTGTTTGCCGCCAGAGGTTGTGCAAGAAAAGGTATTCCTGTTTTTCCTATTAATTTTGGAGAATTTGGATTTATCGCGAGTATTCAGAAAAATGAATGGAAAACAGAACTTCAAAAGTTTTTAGACGGAAAAGCTTCTGTTGCAGAAAGAAGTATGGTTCAGGCAAGTGTTATCAGAGCTGATAATAAGATTGAATCTTACTCAGGTATTGGCTTAAACGATGTTGTTATCTGTGCCAAGACCGCTGCAAGAACAATTTTATTCAACGTTGCTTATAATCTTGCAAGTCTCGGAAAATACAAAGCTGACGGCATTATTGTTAGTACTGCAACCGGTTCTACGGCTTATTCATCTTCGGCTGGTGGTCCTATTATTGACCCGGAACTTGATGCTCTTGTATTAACTCCGATAAATTCTTTTTCTTTATCCAGCAGACCTCTTGTTTTAAGTCCAAAAGGGGAAATTGAAATTACAATTCTTCCTTCAAGACAACATGATGTGATTATTACAATCGACGGTCAGGAGCCTGTTGATGTATACGAAGGTGATAGAATTTTTATTAGACATATAAATCAAAAAGTTAGACTTGTGGGCTGTACAGAGCAGCGTTTTTACGAAGCTTTACAGTCTAAATTAAACTGGTCAGGAGGTCCCCATGCTTGAAGATTTAACTATTAAAGATTTTGCCATAATTGATTCTGTTTCAATCGAATTTTCAAAAGGGTTTACTGTCCTGTCAGGTGAAACTGGTGCCGGAAAATCTATTTTAATTGGTGCTTTGTCTTTTCTTTTGGGTGGAAAAGCAGAAGTTGCTCAAATTAGAAATGGCTGTACAGAAGCTACTGTCTCAGGAACCTTCTTTATTGGAGGTTCTGAAGATGATCCTGCAAATCTCTGGTTAAAAGAACACGGAATCGAATCTGAAAATGATAGAATTCTTCTCAGACGTTATATTCGTGATAACGGTAAAAGCGGGGCGTGGATTGGCTCAACTCCAGTTACTCGTGCAGACTTATCTGAATTTTCTTCACTTCTTGTTGATATCCATGGACAGCATGAACATCAGTCTCTGATGCGTGTTCCTGAACATCGTAAATTCCTCGATTCAAGAGCAGGAATCGTTTCTGAGGTTCAGCAGTTTACTTCTCTGTATTCTGAATTAGTCGAAAAGCGAAAACTTCTTGAACAGTTGAATTCTTCTGATGCTGATCGAGAACGAAAAATTGAAATGTTTACTTTTGCTGTAAACGAAATTACAGAAGCAAAACTTACTCCTGATGAAGATATACAGCTGGAAGAAGAAGAAAGCCGACTTGCTTCTTATGAAAAACTTTTTTCAGATGTAGAAACTATTCGTAAGGCTTTGGATGGCGGTGATGGTTCTGTTGTTACCATTTTAAAAGGAATACGTCGGGACAGTCAGCATGCCTCTGGTTTGGATAAATCTCTTGTAAATCTTGATACACGGTTAGAATCTGCCTTCTACGAATTAAGTGATATTGCCGGTGAATTTGATGATTATTCTTCAAAACTTGTTTATGATCCTGCAAAACTCGAATCAATTCAGGAACGCTTGTCTTTGATTTATAATCTAAAGAAAAAATATGCTTCAAGTCAGAATGCCCCTTTGCAGGAAGTTTTTGATTATCTTGATAAAGCTCAAGAGGCACTTGAACAGATGAGTTCAGGAGATCAGAATAAGGCCGAGCTTGAAAAAACTGTGGCTGAACTTGAAAAGAATGTTTATTTGAGTGCAAAAAATCTTTCTCAAAAGCGAAAAATGACTGCTGATAAGCTTGCTGTTGAGATTGAAGATATTCTTAAATCCCTCGGTATGAATGGAACTCGCTTTGCTGTTAGCATTAACGAAAAACCAGGAAATGATATCGAACAGAAATGCGGACCATATGGAATGGATAATATTGAATTCCTTATAAGTGCCAATCAGGGCTCTCCTTTGCAGCCTCTTGCCAAGATTGCCAGTGGTGGTGAATTAAGCCGTGTAATGCTTGCAATTAAGACAATTTTTGCTAACAATGATCCTGTACAGACTCTTGTTTTTGATGAAATCGATACAGATATTGGTGGTGAAGTCGCAGTTGCTGTTGGTCAGCATATGAAAAATCTTGCAAAAAATAAGCAAATTTTCTGTATTACACATCTAGCGAGTATTGCAGTTTATGCCGATAATCAGATTAAGATAGAAAAGGGTGTAGTGGCTGGAAAGACAGCTTCTAATGTTCATCCTGTAACAGGAGAAGATCGAGTTTGTGAGATTGCCAGAATGCTTTCTGGAGACGCAGATTCTCAGGCATCTCTCGAACACGCCCGTACTATGTTAAAAAATTACGGAGGTTTATAATGGCTAAGATTTCAGAAACAACCCGTCTCGAATTTGCAGAAACTATTAAACCATATCAGTCAAAGATTACTGCTACTTTAGGAAAAGAAAAAACTGTATTAAATTCAATTAACGGTGGTGCCTCTGACGCTCCTTATAAAAAACTCATGCTCTGTGATGACATGATTTATGTTGCCTCATTATATATGGCTCAGAACAGCTTGAGTTTGAAAATTCTCGGCGTAAAAAACAATGATGCCCTCAATGAAGCCCGTAAGATTTTATACAAAGCTATTATTTATCTTGAAGAACTTGTTACAAATGTAATTGATATTCCTTATTCTGACCTCGTAAAAAATCATGAAACGATTCAGGATAAGCCTATTGCCGAAAGATATTATTTGATTCGAAAGTTAGGCCTTGCAATTAATCTTCTTGAAATCGCATTTGGTGATAACAGTAAATGGAAGTGGTCTTTTGTTGAATTAAAGGGTCGTTATGCTGTTGTTGCAAAAAATCTTATTGATATGCGTAATTCCGTAAAGGCTTATTTTGATCCAAATAATGAAGATTACGAAACAACAGTCTTATATGTACGTTTGATAATCAAACAGCTAGAGGCTTCTGCTGCAGGTTATCGCGATAAATACGAAGTATCAACCCGCCGTCTGGATGATATGCGCAATGCAATCAAATTCCTTTTGGCAAGACATAAACTGGCTATTGCTATTGGAGACAAGACAAACGCAGAAGAAATAAAGAAAAAAGCTCTTGTCTGGAAAGATAAAATGGATGCAGACCAGAAAGCTGGTTCTGGACGTTAATAAATACTATGCTCAATCAAGAAATCGCCTTAAAAATTTTCGAAGGATTTTCAATTCAACGATGGACGGACTTAGTACGTCCTTTTGATTTAGTTGAAATGGATAAAGCGGCCGAAAAAATGGTTCTTGCTTATATAATAGGCAAGTTCGAAGAGAAAGAAGGTGTTTTTGTTGACTGGAACTGGATTATTTATGCATCTCTGTTTGATCTTCTGAAAAAAATTGCATTATGTGATATTAAAGCTCCTGTTTTAAAAATGCTCAAGGATAATTTTTCCAAAGAATACTTGAGATTAAACGAATGGGTTTTAAATCAATATAAAAGTTTACTTAATGACGAAGAATTATTCTCCAAGTTCACAATTTATATAGGTCAAAAATCAGGTTCTTTGCCGATACCTGAAAGAACTAAAAGTGCCAACAGGATTTTAAGTGCGGCTGATAAGTTTGCAACTTTGCGCGAACATCAAATGCTCAGTATTGTAAACGAACCTGTTCGCCTGGAAAAAATCACAAAAGAACTAGAAGCTGATCTGCAGCAGTATATGGATTTAAAAGGTCTTCAAATGCTTTTTACCCATCAGCGTCCTTTTGATCTGTTGTTAAAGATTGAACAGTTACGCTTTCAGGTTCGCTGGAATCAAACTCCACGAGTTCCAAAAACTACCGTACTTGGACATTGTTATTTTGTTGCAATCCTTACACTTTTGCTTTGCCGTTCTTCTGATTTTAAAATGAGCGAGCAGAGAATTATTAATAATTTCTGGACCGGACTTTTTCATGATTTACCGGAAGCTGTAACAAGAGATATTATTTCCCCTGTTAAGCAGGCCACCGATGAGCTCCCTAACATCGTTAAAAAAATCGAAGACGAAATTGTAAATAAAGAACTTGTCCCTCTCATGGAACCATTTTTTGTAGATGAAATAATTTATTTTACAAGTGATGAGTTTTCCAACAGAGTCTATATAGAAGGAAAAAGTAAAGAAGTTTCCTGGGAAGAACTTAATACAATTTATTCTAATGATGTTTTTAAGCCTGTTGATGGCAAAATCGTAAGAATTGCTGATCATATTTCCGCATTAATGGAAGCCGACATTTCTATAAAACATGGAATTACTTCTATACATCTTTCTCATGGTAGAGAAAGTATGTTAAAACATTATCCAGTTGGAAAAACAATAAATGGAATAGATGCTGGTAAACTTTTTGCTCAAATCGTCCGATAATTGAGTTATGATATTGTCAAACAAGGTTAAATTATCAATATTAATTATTTTATTCGCAATTTTTGGTACTTTTTTATATGCTGATTCAACATATATTGTGAAAAAAGGTGATACCCTTTATTCAATCAGTCGTGCATATCAGATTACGGTTGCAGAACTTCGTGCATGTAATAATTTAAGCGAAAACGACGTTCTGAAAATTGATATGAAACTTAAAATTCCGTCTGCAGACATTAGAAATGCAGCGGCATTATCAACAAATATTGATCCTCAGCCTAATTCAGTAAATAATTCTTCTACAAGTTACTATACTGTAGAAAAAGGCGATACACTTTATGGTATTTCCAGAAAATATGGAATCAAAGTTGCAGAACTTATTGCATTAAATGATTTGAACAATGATTCTACAATTAAGCCTGGACAGAAGATCAAAGTTCCTGGTGGTGAAAAAAAGACAGAAATTTCAAAAACAACAGAAACAACAAAGCCTTCTACAACTACAAAACCAGTTTCTTCTGGAGTAAAGGCTGACGGCTCTGTGTTATGGCCACTTTCATCTCCTGTTGTTAAAAATATCAATGGGAAGGTTAGTGGTGTACTCCTAAAGGGAAATGACAGTGAACCTGTAAAATGCGTCCGCGAAGGAACTGTAATGTATACAGGAGTTTATCGTGGATTTGGTGAAGTGATATTTGTTCAGTCTAAGACAGGTTTGATTTATTCTTATTCAGGTCTTGAGTCTGTTTCTGCTAAAAAAGGCGACTATGTTGTCAGCGGAACTGAATTAGGAAAAACTGGTCGTGGAAATGAAGCAAATATCAAGTTTATGGTATTCCAGAACGGTAAACCTATAGATCCTGCTAAGGCTCCTCGAGGTTAGAAATACTTTTGCCTGTCTGCGGTTTGATTTATTAACTGCAAAAAGATGTTTCCGCAGACTCTGGCATCATCTCCAGCCCGATGTGCATTATGAATCGGGATGTTAAGTTGTTCTGCAAGAACTGTCTGTTTATATTTTTCGTTTTCTGGAAAGGCCCATCTTGCAAACTGAAGGGTATCTATTACTCTGTTATTTAATTCTGGGCGACTAAGGCGTTCCAATTCGATTTTCAAAAATCTTAAATCAAACTGAACATTATGTCCTATTAAAATAGAATCTTTTGTAAACTCAACAAAAGAAGGTAACATCTCGTTAATAACAGGAGCCTCTTCAAGCATCATGTTATTAATGCCGGTTATTTCTGTAATTAAAGAAGAAATGCTTATTTGTGGATTTATGAGGGTTTGAAAAGTATCTAAAATACCGGATGAATTGAATTTAACTGCACCAATTTCAATAATTCTGTCAGTTAAACAATTCAATCCGGTTGTTTCTGTATCAAGGGCAACAAATGTTTTACCTGATTTAACAAGCTTAAACATTTGTTTGTAATCCCTTAAAAACTTATTTACCAGCTGCATCAAGAATAGAGTTAATGTCAGATGTAATCGCATCACAGAGTGCAGCAGCTTCTTTCTTGGTTGAAGCGAGGCCTGCATCAGATTTGTCTGCTACATCTGTTTTTGTATTGATGTAGAATTTAATCTTTGGTTCTGTTCCTGATGGACGAGCACTTACAATTGTACCGCCTTCAAGGAAGAACTGGAGAACATTGCTCTTTGGAAGATTAATTGTTTCTTTTGCAGAAGGTTTAGCAGGATCATAAGAAGTAGAAGTCTGAATATCACGAATCTTGAGAACTTTTTTGCCACCTAAAGATTTGAGTCCTTCTTCTCTAAGTTTTGCCATAATGCCTTTCATTGTAGAAACGCCTTCCATTCCTGGGAAGTTCTTAGAAATAGAGCGGTCTTCGAAATAACCGTATTCTTTGTACATGTCATCAAGGTGTTCCAAAAGGCTCTTTCCCTGACTTCTCCAGTACATTGTCATTTCTGCACACATTGCAGCTGCAGAAACACCGTCTTTATCCATAACTTCTGTTTCAATCTTGTAACCATATGATTCCTCAAGACCAAATACATACTGTCCCTGATTTTTTGCTTCTCTTTCTGCTTCTACGGCAGCAATCCACTTGAATCCGGTGAGACATTCAATCATTTCTACACCGTATTTTTTACAGATTTCATCACCGAATGGACTTGTTACGATTGAGCGTACACAATATGAACCGTTAGGAAGCTTGTTTAATTCTTTACGTGACAGGAATATATATTCCATCAAAAGAGCACCCATCTGGTTTCCAGAGAGGAGAACAAAGTTTCCGTCTTTATCTGG
>JAFNQK010000422.1 GCA_017386165.1 Treponema sp. | reverse complement strand
TCCTGGAAATAACTACTTCGTGTATAATTACAACAAGAGTGGTATTAACGATCTTACAACCGGTTATGAATTTACACGAGTAGATGCGGGTGGTAATTACATAACGTTGACAGTTTCGTCTTACAATAACGGTGCTACTACTGGTTGTGTAACTGCTACTACAAAGGCATATGCAACTCCTTCCGATGTGTCATTGGTTGACAGAATAGTATTGGTTGCTACTTCTGGTGATATTCCTGCTTCCGGTTCAACTGATAACAAGGTCTATATCGTAACAGGTTCCTAATGATTCTAACAAATGCATTAAATATTTTTTGCAATGGTAAGAAGGATCCAGACATGTTCGTAAATTCCGTTCATGTCTGGCCTTTGAACTTCACTTCCTATACCATTACTTTTGAGTGGTCTCCTTCAAAGAGAGAGAACATCTGCCTGGACGGTATGGGCTGGGGATATTCTATCGGTTTTATCCATAGTGAAAATATCAACTGGGCATACTATGACGACGGTAACTATCATGAGTTGACTTCTGCAGAAATTATCCATGCTACTTCCGACGATGGTACTCCTTGTGAAAAATATTGCTACGAAATGGCGTTTAATCTGAGGGGATCTACGCTGGACAGATTCGAAGAATTGACTTTCAAGACTGGACCGTATTACCAGCCAACAGGGACATTGAAAGTTACGATTACCGGATATTCACCTGATGCTACCGTTGTGTTGGCTTCTAAAACCGTAAATATGAATGTCAATACTACTTATCATATTCAGGCAGGAGAATTTGATACATGATTTGCAAAGCTCATACTATCAATAATAAAATTTTAACTATCGATAATAAGGCCGTATCGAGTTTAATTGACCCGCTAAATCCTTATAATCTTCCACCGTTTTCTATCAGATTTAGATTAGTACCTGGAACTGTTTATAATCCGGATTACCTTGTAGAAAGTGTTACTGAAATAGATAAAGCAAATGGTATTTGGCAAATATATGTTCCACATACTAACTGGTCATTATTGATGCATGAAATACCTGACTTGTTAGAAATTATTGCAGTAAATTCAACTGGCGTAATTGCAATGGACATGTTTTTAGCTGGCAATGAAAGATTAATGAAAGTTCCGCTATTTGATACTTCAAGTGTCATGTCCATGGTACAAATGTTTGATGGCTGTTCAAACTATTTGACAGAAGTTCCTGATTACGACACATCAAATGTCAAATATTTCAACGCAATGTTTCGTAATTGCTATTGTCTTCAAAAAGCGCCAAATTTCGACACATCAAATGCAATATCTATGCCTGGAATGTTCCAGAATTGCACATCTTTAGAGGATGTACATCTGTATAACACATCAAAGGCTCAGAATGTAACACAAATGTATGCAGGTTGTGTTAATGTCTGGCGCTATGCTCATAGTTTCTATTTACAAATGGCAAATCAGACAACTCCACCAGCACAGCATGTAGAAACATTCAAAGATTGCGGTATCAATACTACCAGAGGTAGAAATGAATTGTCGTTGATACCTGCAGACTGGAAGTAACTCTCTATAAATATAAGAGAGAGCGTAATAAGCACGCTAAGCTTACAGGACATTTATGAAGAAAAAGAGTATTGAACAACCTGTTGAAGCGAAAGAATCTCAACAGGTTTTTTCGTATAAGGAAGATTTGAAAGAAATAAAGGAACTATTGCAGCAAATTCTGGAGTGTATTTCGCTTCTAAAAATTAACGGAGGTTTTGACTGATGGCAGCAGCAGACATTAACAGGCAGAGAATGAAAAAGCGTCACGAACAGATGAAGTTCCTTCTTGACAATTTCAAGAAGCCTGTT
>JAFNQK010000421.1 GCA_017386165.1 Treponema sp. | reverse complement strand
TGTTGCCTGCCCTGAGCCTGTACCATAAAAGAATTGGTTTTCCTTTGCGAGAGTTTTCAGGAGCATCTTGTACACTTCAAGAGAATTTTCTTTTTGCTTTTTCAAATCATCAATAAACTTTTCAAGAAGCGGGTCATCATCAAGCAGTTCATCTGCAAAGTTTTCGCACTTGGCAAGCCAGACATGGAATTTTTCTTTGCGGTTCTTATTTCTTTTGTCCGCATCGATTTCGTCAATCTTTGGTTCAAAGACTTTTATCATCAAACCAAACATTGCAAGACATTCTTCTGTATAAAGAAAGTTATAGGCACGGGGAGCATAATGAGGAATTCCTAGAGCCTTTAACGCTTCCCCGAATTCACGCACATTTGAATTTGCTTCCCCACTTGAACGCAGACTTGGGAAGAGGATTGCGCACTGGTTGTAGTCCGTAATCTTTCCCTTTACTTTCATCTCTTTTACGAGCTGGGCAACTTCTTCTGCAAGAGTTTTCTTGTTTCCGGAAAGATGTACTACGGAAGTTCCTTTGTCTTTGCTATTGGCAACAATATTCTTGTCAAGGCGGTAACTCGTCTTCTTTTTGCCGGGTGTCCAGTCTCCGCCTTCAATATAATGCGTGTAGGTATCGACAATTTCTTTTCGTGAGCGATAGTTGATGTTCAGGTCGATTCTTTTTGGTTCTACGCCCAGATACTTTTTTGTCTTTTCTGCAAAGAAAACGAGGTTTTCAACAGTTGCGCCACGGAAGCGGTAAAGTGCCTGGTCATCATCGCCCACGACACAGATATTATGTGTTTTTTCCGCCAGCTTGAAATAAATCAATTCCTGAATCGTGTTCGTGTCCTGATACTCGTCCACAATTACATATTTGATGTACTGGTCAATCGTAGTTGATTCACAAAGATAGTCGAATGCCGCCTGCTGGAGCGTGGAAAAATCAACCCGAGACCCCTTCTTGCTCAGCATCTCCCTGTATTCCAAATACATTCGGAACATCGCATCTTCCAACTCGTCATCAGAATTCAGTTCTTCCGCCGCAAAGTTTTCTTCCGTCAATCTTCCAAAAAATGCAATCAGATTTGCTGCACAATCAGAACGAGACCAAGTAACACCATAGGAACTGGAAGAAAAGTATTCGTTGATTCTGTAATACAAATCTGTTCCAGTTTCTCTCAACTGTCCTGCCGTTAAAATGCGGTTCAGATTGGCGCGGTTGTAAACAAAGAGGAATTGGTTCAAATCATCCATCAAAACAGGAGCACGCTGGCGAGTCTTTTTGTAATTAAGATGCCTGTCAACAAGTAGTTTCTGACAGAGTGAATGTAGCGTTCCGATGTACATCCTGCCTAAATCATAAGGCTTTCCCGTATGAGTTGAAGCCAGTGATAAAAGGCTTTGCAATCCCTGTTTGAGCTGTAGGGCAGCCTTTTCCGTAAAAGTTGCCAAAAAGATTTCTTCCGGCTTTATGTTGTGGAAGACAATCAGATTCACGGTTCGCCACAATATTACGCGGGTTTTGCCCGAACCAGGACCCGCCGTCAAAAACAGTGGACCTTCCAGAGTCATTATCGCTTCTTTTTGGCTTTTGTTTGGGGTAAAGCCATACTCGCTGAACAAGGTTGAAATACTAAATTTATCAGACAATTTTGTCCCCATTTTGGTAAAAATCAATAATCTTTCATTAAAAAAGATAACGTACAGTAATTATATCACAAAAATGATTATTTTAAGTAATCAGATTGAAAATTTTCTTAATTAAAGTAAGCGTATGAATAAATACGAGTCTGATTTTATAGCTAATTTGATTTATTACAGGGAATTACGTGGTTATACACAGTCTGTTTTGGCAGGTTTATGCGACAGAACAAAGGGAAATATCGGTGTTATTGAATCTGGAGCCTCTGCGCCATCATTTGAAATGATTTTAAAGATAGCGGATGCCTTGGAAATCCATCCCGCCGACTTATTTCTACGCAATGCAAGCCAGAGCCGCGAAGATGTGCGCAAATTCTTTGATGAAGAATTGTCTGTAAAAATGAAAGAAATGGTGGAAAAGCGTTTTCCTGTGGCGGAATGTGAGGAATAGAGTGAGTATTTTCCCTCTTCACACTGCCTATTTACCCGTTGCACATAATTAATAGGCAGTGGGTAAATAGACTATGGGCAGGAGGTAAAAAGTCAGCGCGCACAGTTTTTTTAATTCTTTACCCACTCATTTGTTCCATAAAGTTCACCGCCATTTACAAAGAGGTTAAGAACTTTGCTGTCTTCTATGAGTTTTTGAAGTTCCGAACTGTAATTCTTTAATGTCGTGAATACAGTAAAAATCTGTTTTTCTGTTTCTTCTGCATATAATCTTATACAATCTTCTTTCCGTTCGTCATCCAATTCATTTCGTACAAAAAGATCATGCGCTATAGCAGGAAGTTTTGATAATTTTAATACAGATAAATCAAACATCATAATATTTGCACTTTCAGTTCCGTCTCCCATATCATTTCCAGATTCTAAGGAATATTTACTAATTCCCTTTGCATTTGTTGTTTTTGGAAGAGAAAACTTTAATACAGGATTTTTCCATTTGCCATTTTGAATTTCAGCATTTAATTTAACCATGTTAGAATTTATACTTGAAGAAATAGAATTCAAAATATCAATTTCTTTTGTATTTAAACTCTGTTTTGCTCTGTCATCTTCATCAGCTATCAATTGTGATTTCTTGAAATTTTTAATACTGTCATATAAGCGTTGTAGTTCAAGATACTTTTTACCATAATCATCGAATACCGATTTTGATAAAGTTCCATTCGGAAGTGCTTTTTCATATTCAGCTTTTATGGCTTCAAAATCAAATATCGTTTGATTCAGCTGCACTTTTAAGTATTGAATCTCATCTGTTAATTGTGTTTTTAAAACTGTACAAAGAGATTCATGAAATTTTTCTACCGCATAAACTTTCTTTACATTTACAGATGGAAAAAAAGATTGTAATACAGTTAACTCTTCTGTCGTTGGTGCAGATAAGCCCTCAAGACTGTTTTCTGTAAGAACAATTTTGTTTTCAAGTCTCGTTTTTCTAGCTCTATTATTATAAGTTTTTCTTTTCCTAACATCAATCAAAATCTCATGTTTCTACATCCTGTTGGAATTTTTGTTTTCACTTATCTTTTACTCATAACACAAAGGCAAATCCCAGCGTCGCTGTTTGTTGCCTTGCATACATAAATTATACCACATTTTCGCAATTTTTGTTAGTGCAAGCGCGCAGTACAAAACAGGAGTTGCAAAATGTGGAAGGGGTCGAGTATGAGCGAAAACAACGCTTTCATTAAATTGCAGGAATCGGCTAACGGCAGGGTGTCCGTTAAGTTACAGAAAAATC
>JAFNQK010000420.1 GCA_017386165.1 Treponema sp. | reverse complement strand
GTAAGCTGTATTTACGGTTTTTACAGAATCAACGAAAAGAAACCAGTTTTAAAAGAACTCAACATAGTCATGGTTCAGCAGAATTCTGACCCATGGGAATCAGCACAGGATAATGAAAATATTTTAAATTCAATTAATTTGACTGAAAAAGCCCTTGAAGAAGCAAAAACTCAAAAGAAAAAAGTCGATTTGGTTGTATGGAGCGAAGGCGTTCTCCGTTATTCAATGCCTTCTTCAAAATCCCACTACAAATATTTTCCAAAAGACAAACCTATGATTCCATATATCAAATCAAAACAGATACCGTTTTTAATTGGAGGTGCCGTTCACGCAACAGGTGATAACAGAAGTTTCACTTTTAATTCTTCAATTCTCTTTGATAAAGACGGAAATTACCGGGGCTATTATCCAAAAAACCATCTTGTTCCTTTTGCAGAGGTAATTCCTTTTGTTGAACATCCAAAAGTCGCAAATCTTTTTAGAAAAATCGGACTTGGAACGGGATGGCAGCCTGGAAACCAGTATATACTTTATGAAATTCCTTGTCAGGCAACAAAACAAAACCATTTTGAAGCTGTAAAACAATATTCTCTGTTAGAATCTTTTGATGAACAGCAAAAGCGGGAAAAACTTCCTCCTACAGTAAAAATCTCAACACCAATCTGTTTTGATGATTCTTTTCCGGATATCTGCAACAGACTGGCAGAAAACGGCGCAGAAGTTTTTATAAATCTTACGGATAACTCCTGGTCCAAGACAAATTGTGCAGAATACCAGCATTTTACCAATTCCGTGTACCGTACAATTGAACTTAGAATCCCTATGGCCCGCTCAACAAACTCTGGATACACAGTAGTTATAGATCCAAAAGGTAAAATTTTATGCGATGTTCCTCTTTTCAGTCAGGAATCAGTCTTTACTACAGTTCCGGTTTACCAGACAAAAAGAACAATTTATCTGATTTTTGGAAACTGGCTTGCATATCTATGTATTATTTTCATTTTTACATGCGCAATTATTCAGCTTAAAGTAATCAATGTACCACTAGATCCAAAATCAGAGCGTCCTATCAAACCCCGCAGAAGAAGAACTACCAAAAATAAAAAATAAAATTTCATATCCTAAATAATTATTATGTGTTATATTCATAATTAAGGAAAAAAAATGCGTTGCCCATATTGTGGAAGTTTAGATGATAAAGTTATAGAATCACGAACCATGGCAAACGGAGAAACCATTCGACGTCGCAGAGAATGCATCGGTTGCGGTTACCGTTTTACCAGTTACGAAAGAGTTGAAGAAAAACCGCTCATGGTCGTAAAAAAAGACGGCAGGAGACAGCCTTTTGACAGATCAAAACTCGCCAAAGGAATAGAACGCGCTCTTGAAAAACGCTCTGTAACCACAGGTGCTACAGAAAACCTCGTAAACGAAATCGAAGATGCTGCAGTAATGGCCGGCAAATCCACCCGGGAAATTTCAACATCAGAACTTGGAGAAATTGTTCTCCAGCGCTTATACAATCTGGATAAGGTTGCCTACATCCGCTTTGCATCAGCTTATAAACACTTTGAAAGCTTAGAAGAATTCATACAGGAAATAAAAAATGTCGAGGGGACAAACAAATGAATGAACAATCAGTTTTTCCAGAATGGAAAGCTTTTTTAGGAAAAAGCTCAGACGAAGAAACCAAAAATTTTATAAAATCCGTAGTTAAACGTTCTGGAGAAATTGCCCCTTACAACCGCGAAAAAATCGAAACCGCCATCGGAAAGGCAATTATTGCTGTCGAAAAATATCCTTCTCCAGAAAGAGCCAAAACACTCACAGATTTAGTTGAAGAAGAACTTAGACTCAAGATGGCAGGGGCAAGAGCCCACTCAATTCCTGCAATCGAAGAAATTCAGGACATTGTAGAAAATGTTCTCATCGAAAACAAAGAAGTTGCAGTTGCAAAAGCATACATTCTCTACCGCGCCCAGCACGAAGCGATGCGTCAGACCAAAACTCTTATGCTGGATATCAACAAAACCATGGACGGATATCTTGCACAGAATGACTGGCGTGTTCACGAAAATGCAAACGTTAATTTTTCCCTTGGTGGTCTTATTCTCCATAACAGTGGAACAATTACTGCAAACTACTGGCTCAACAACATTTATTCAAAAGAAATTGCCGAAGCCCACAAAACAGCCGCCTTTCATATCCACGACTTATCCATGTTCAGCGGATACTGTGCAGGATGGTCTTTAAGACAGTTAATCGCAGAAGGCCTTGGCGGAGTTACAGACAAAATTACCTCAAAACCTGCAGCTCACCTTTCAACTCTCGTAAATCAGATTGTAAACTTTCTGGGCGTTCTTCAGAATGAATGGGCAGGTGCACAAGCTTTTAGTTCTTTTGACACATACCTTGCACCTTTCGTAAAAAAAGATAATTTGACTCAGACACAGGTTTACCAGTGCATTCAAAACTATGTTTACGGAATAAACATTCCTAGCCGATGGGGTTCTCAGGCTCCATTTACAAACATTACTCTGGACTGGACCTGTCCCGATGACTTAAAAAAGAAGAAAGCAATCGTTGCCGGAAAGGAACAGGATTTTACATACGGTGACTGCCAGAAGGAAATGGACATGATTAACAAGGCCTTTCTTGAAATCATGCTCCAGGGAGATGCAAACGGAAGGGGCTTTGCATACCCTATTCCAACCTATAACATTACCAAAGACTTTAACTGGACCAGTCCAAATGCAGAACTTCTGTTTAAAATGACAGGACAGTACGGAACTCCATATTTCCAGAACTTTATTAATTCAGACTTAAATCCAAGCGATGTACGCTCAATGTGCTGCCGACTCCGACTTGATAAAAGAGAATTAAGAAAGCGCGGCGGAGGCCTTTTCGGGTCAGATGAATTTACAGGTTCTCTCGGAGTCGTAACAATTAACCTTCCACAAATCGGTTATCTTGCTGATTCAAAGCAGAGTTTTTATAAGCGGCTTGAATACCTCATGGACCTAGCAAAACAGAGTCTCTGCATCAAGCGAAAAGTTATTCAGAAATTGTATGAAGGAGGCCTATTCCCTTATACAAAACGTTACCTTGGAACCCTCAATAATCACTTTAATACCATCGGTCTTTGCGGTATGAACGAATGCTGCCTTAACTTTTTAGGCGTAAGCATTGCAGATCCAAAAGGTAAAGCCTTTGCCGAAGAAATCCTTGATTTTATGCGAGACAAAATGCAGGAATATCAGGAAGAAACTGGAGAACTTTTCAATCTGGAAGCAACTCCGGCAGAAAGTACCTCATACCGACTTGCAAAACACGATAAGGAACAGTATCCAGACATAATTACAAGCGGAAACGAAGCTCCTTATTACACAAACTCAACTCAGCTTCCGGTTGATTTTACAACCGACATTTTTGAAGCACTGGATCACCAGGAATCTCTTCAAACCAGATACACTGGTGGAACCGTTTTCCACACATACATGGGACAGGCAGTTACAGACTGGAAGGCAACCGGAGAACTTGTAAAGGCAATTTTCACAAATTATAAGATTCCTTATCTTACAATCTCTCCAACCTACTCAATTTGTCCAATTCACGGATATCTGTCTGGAGAACATTTTGAATGTCCAAAATGCAAGCAGGAAAAAGAAGCAGAATTGCACGCAAAACTAAAACAACTTGAGAAAGAACGGGAGTCTATTCTTTCAAAAAAATAAAAAAATCAATATACTAAATTGAAAAGGTGGAGTTTATACGGGAGGAAATATGGCTCGCACATTACAAGAAGTTGAAAAAGAAATTCAAGAAGTTGAAAACCAGTTAAAAAATGTTCACGGAACAGAAACTGAAGTTTACGCAAGAATCGTCGGCTATTACCGCGCAATCCGCAACTGGAACAACGGCAAAAAAGACGAATATAAAAACAGAAAGCTTTTTGAAATGAACTCAGAAACAGAAGCAACCCCAAAAGCCGAAACTAACGAAGAATTTTATACACAATCAAATATCATCGAAAACAAGGTTGTCACAGAGAATAAATCTCAGGACAGTTCAATTACATATGAAATGTTTACACGCAAAACCTGCCCAAATTGTCCTGCAGTAAAAGAATATATGCAGAACACTTCTCTCCAGGGAATCAACATCGATGTCGATACTGAAGAGGGCTTTAATCAGGCTGCACACAAAGGTGTATTTGCTTCACCTACTGTAATTTTCTACGATTCAGACAAGCAGGAAATATACAGAGCACACACAGTAGAAGAACTTACCGAAATTTTTGAAACAATCTCTGTAAGTGCGTAGCTATGATTGATCCCGACGAGCCTTTAGGTTCATTACTTTCGCCAAGCCTCGTAGATTACCCGGGACATGTTGCATGTGTACTGTTTCTACCTGGCTGCAACCTCTTCTGCCCTTACTGTTACAACAAAGGGCTGGTAATTCCTCCTTTTGATAAAGAAAAATTTATCTCATTCAACCAGCTTCTTTCCCATCTCAATAAAAGAAAAAACGTGATTCAGCACCTTGTGATCACCGGCGGTGAAGCACTTCTTAATTCTAATTTAAAAGAAATCATAATTCAGACAAAAAAAATCGGATTAAAAATAAAACTTGATACAAACGGACAGTTACCTCAAAAACTAAAGGAAATAATCAACAATCCAGAAACAAAACCTGATTACCTAGCACTGGATGTAAAAACAACTCCAAAAAATTATTCTGCTCTCAAGGGTTCTTCTCAAAAAATTATCGAAACTCTGAATATTTTAAAATCATTGCCTTCTGAGAATTATGAAATTCGAACGGTGCTGGTTCCCCCTCTTGTAAACAAAGAAAATATATCAGAAATTGCAGAATACCTGCCTGAAAATGCAAACTGGTTTTTTGCACGATTTATAAATGAAAACTGCATCAATCCCGAATACTCAAAAATTCTCCCGTACACAGAAAATGAAAACAGAGAAATCGTAGAGGCTGCATCTAAAATAATAAAAAACAGTTTTCTTCGATAATTTTCATATTTTTTTGTATATTTTCATATATTCATATTGACTACTTTGTTCAGATTTGATATATTAACCTCACTTACGGCGAAATAGCTCAGTTGGTAGAGCACCCGGCTCATATCCGGTAGGTCATAGGTCCGAGTCCTATTTTCGCTATAAAGCAACCTTAAATGGTTGCTTTTTTTTTTGCCCTCAAAAATACATTTTTATACATATTTATACACAAATTTACATCACTATACATTTTTGTAAAAATAAACTAATATCTTCTTATCATGGAAACATTTAAAGCACCTTTTAAAGGGCGTTCACTTTTAAATTGGATTGACTGGACACCCGAAGAAATTAATACATTATTAGATTTAGCTATTCAGGTAAAAGCAGAAGCACATAGAGGCGAAGTTCATCAGCGCTTTCTAGGCAAAACTATTGCTCTTATTTTTGAAAAAAGATCTACACGAACCCGAAGTTCATTTGAAACAGCCTTTGGAGAAGAAGGCGGACACCCTGTATTCATGTCCACAGATGATATTCAGCTTGGTGGAAAAGAATCAGTAAAAGACACAGCCAGAGTTCTTGGAAGAATGTTTAGTGCTATCGAATTCCGAGGTTTCAAACAGAGCCACGTAGAAGAACTTGCAAAATATTCAGGAATTCCTGTAATCAATGGTTTAACAGATGAATTCCACCCTACTCAGGCCCTTGCAGACATAATGACTCTAAAAGAAGCCTTTGGAACATTAAAAGGACTTTCATGGGCCTTCTGCGGTGACGGACGCAACAATGTTGCCCGCTCAATGATGCTCATTTCTGCAAAAATGGGAATCAATTTCTCAATCTTCAGTCCAAAGGAATTGTTCCCTGATCAGGAGATTATTGAAATTTGTAAGCCTTTTGCACAAGTTTCTGGTGCAAAAATTCAAATTAGTGATAAAATGGATGTTGTAAAAGGTGCCGATGCGCTTTATACAGACGTTTGGGTTTCAATGGGAGAAGAAGCTCTCAAAGACCAGCGTACAAAATTGCTTACACCTTATCAGGTTAATTCAGATTTGATGAAAGCAACCGGTAAGGACAATACAATCTTCTTACACTGTCTGCCTGCTGTAAAAGGACAGGAAGTTACAGAAGAAGTATTTGAAAGCAATGCTAGTCGCGTTTGGGACGAAGCAGAAAACAGAAAGCACACAATCAAAGCCATAATGCTTGGCTTAATTTAGCCATAGGAGCTGATTATGAAAAAATTAATTTGTTCACTTATTACAGCCTTAATCGTATCTGCAGCTGCAGTTGCAGTTCCAGTACACTACAATGAAACATCACCTGACAACTGGTCTGATATGAGTTACGTTCAGGTTCCTGTTTACAAGGTTTTAGATTCTCGTGACGGATACGTTGTAATCTATGCAAAAAAAGCATACGGCGTTGGTCAGACAATCATTCCAAAAAGCTGGGCAAAAATTAATACAAGCGAACCTGCAAAATTAAAGATTCGCACAATCGGTTCTGGGAAACTCAAGCCATTTATGACAGTAGTAAAAAAAGGCGGAGAATTCCACCATGTAATTCTTACTGTTCATTCTAATAAATCAGATGCTTCATGGGGTGTTGTTTCACCTGGAGTAAAACTGGACGTAAGTAAAGATACTCTCGAAGAACTCGAACTCTAGTAATTACAATGAAAGAACTTTGCACCAAGGATATTACCGCATTTAAGGATTTCATTGAAAATCATAAAGAAATTATCGTCGTCGGGCATAAAGAACCTGATGGCGATTGTATTTCTTCCTGTATTGGCATTTCCTATATTTTAAAACACTTTAATAAATCATATAAACTCATTAATGCAGGACCTTTTAAACGGGTAGAACTTGCAAAATATGCTGATTTATTCTCCAGCGAAGTCGGTTTTATGTCTCAAAAAGACATCGAAGAAACTGGTCTCATAATGTGTGACTGTTCAGAATTCCACAGAATTGGAGATTTTGACACAGACCTAAAAGAATTAGACACATTTTTTATTGATCATCATAAATCAGTAGAAAGTTTAAACCTTCCAAACTCAATTATCGATTCATCTTCGCCGGCTGCAGCATTGTTAGTTCAGCTTTTATATGAAAATACTGTCGGTCCAGTCACAAAAGAAGTTGCAGACGTACTTTTCTTTGGATCAATGACTGATACAGGATTCTTTAGATTTTTATCACCGAATGATTCTAATGTTTTAGTCGCAATTTCACGACTGGTTGCCGCAGGAGCCGATCCAAGGAATACTTATGACTACATCACAAGTGGTAAAGCCTACTCTACCCGCAAACTTTTAGGAGTTCTTTTAAACCACGCAGAACAATATGCTGATGGAAAATTAATTCTGACTTATGAAACAATGGAAGATACAAAAAAATATGGTCAGGAAGGCCGGGATTCAGATTTATTGTATTCAAGCCTGCTTGCCGTAAAAGGTGTCGAAGCAGTTGTTTTCTTAAGGCAGGAAACAGAATCAACCTGCACAGCAGGTTTCAGATCTAAAAACGATGTTGATGTTAGTTTGATTGCTCAAAAATTTGGTGGCGGAGGCCACAAAAATGCCTCCGGCTTAAGCACAAACGGAAAACTCGACACTCTTATTCCTCAGATCGTAAAAGAATTTTGTAAAGTTTTATAAAACTGGCACACTTTTTGCATAATAATTTCATATATAAAAAAAATGGAGTTATTATGTTAAAAAGTTCACCAAGTTTAGAAAGTATACCATCACTGGTAAAAGCAGATTTAATTTCACAAGAAGATGCTTTAAAAAGAATCGCAGAGATTTTTTCCAAAAATACACAGCAATTCTTTATCAGCAAATATGATTCAGAATTAATAAGTGATTTATGTTTTTCTATTCTTACCGCAAAATCAAATTTCTTTACAAATTATTACGAGACGGATACATCCTTTTTCCAGTATTTGTGTAACTACCTTAAATTTCAGGTAAAAACCATCAGACGAAACAAATACCATCGTTCAAATCTTGACGAAACAGCTGTTTTTACTGGTCAATGGGAATATGAAAATAAATTAGATTCTTATTCCAAATCAGAATATTCAAATTCTCTTTCAGGTAATACCCTTTTGATAGCCACAGAAAGACCTCTTTATGGAAACAAAAACAGCAAATCATTAAAACAGCTCTTTAAAAGCAGACGTTATCATATTGAAAAAACAATTTTAATTGTGGCACTTAAATATTGTTATTATCTTTCGGATCAGATTATTTTCAAAATCAGCAATTTCTGCAAAATTCCAAGCACAGATTTAATTGATTTCTCAGAAGAACTAAAACAAGACTTGTCATATAAGGAAAACAAAGTTTCAAAAATTAAACTGGAGCGGGACAATAATTACAGATTAAAATGTTCCCTTGAATTAAAGCTCAAGAATAAAGTTTTACGAGAAGATGAGGCTCTGGAAATAATGAATAAAATAGAAAAACATAATTCTTATTGGAAAAAGAGAACTAATCTTTTATTAAATGGTCAAAAAAATATTTGTCCTTCAAACAAAATGATTGCAAGCAAACTTGAAATTTCAGAACGATTAGTTGGATACTACCTTAAAAAAGCTCAAAATCTTTCAAATCTAAATGAAAAAGATTTCTCTAGTTTACTAGCAATATAGAAAAAGTGTACTATAAAAATATGAAAATCTATTTAGCAACCGGAAATTTAAACAAAAAGAGAGAGATGTCACAGATTCTCTCAGAACACACAATTGTAATTCCAAAAGATGAAGGTATCGCATTCGATCCTGTTGAAGACGGAAAAACCTTTTATGAAAACAGCCTGATAAAAGCAAAGGCTCTTTACGATATTGTACACTGCCCTGTTCTAGCTGATGATTCAGGTATTTGTGCAGATGCACTGGGCGGAATTCCAGGAATTTATTCTTCTCGTTATGGAGGACCAGACTATCCACAGGGAAAACCTGACGGATCAAAAACTCCTCAGAAAGAACAAAACAAATTCTTGATTTCACAAATCAATGATGCCCTGGCATCCGGAAAAGTTGATACTTCAAAATTCTTAAATGGCCCCCGTTCAGCACATTATACCTGTGCAATGGTTCTCTACCTTGGTCCTGACAGAGTTTTTATCTGCCAGGAAACAATGGAAGGAAGAATCATATCTTCAATCGATGAAGCAAGAGGAGACGGAGGATTTGGCTACGACCCAATATTCTTCCTTCCACAATACAACTGCACTGCAGCAGAACTCTCAGCAGATGAAAAAAATGCCATCAGCCACCGAGGAAAAGCAACCCGTGCAATGCTCAAAATCATCGAAGAAGTATTAAAAAACGAAAAAAAGTAAAAAATTTTAAAAAAAATTAAAAATTTTGCTAAAGTTCTAAAGTATTTCCTCCGAAAATTCAAATAGAAATGTTATGGCCGTAACGACTTCCTGAGAAGCAGCGACCAGACATTCTGTTGCAAAAGTGTGTAGATGTGGCCTTGTAAACAGATGCACACCTTTGCAAGTATCTGACAACAAGGATGTTGTCTTTCGCAATATTCCAAGGAGGAATACTATGGTAATCAACCACAACATGTCGGCAATGTATGCCAATCGTAACTTGGGAGTTTCAGGACTCAACCTCACAAAAGACATGGAAAAACTTTCATCAGGTGAAAGAATTAACCGTGCCGGAGACGATGCTTCTGGACTCGCTGTATCAGAAAAAATGCGTTCACAGATCCGCGGTTTGAACCAGGCTTCACAGAACGCTTCAAATGGTATCAGCTTCATTCAGACAACTGAAGGATATTTGCAGGAAACTACAGATATCATGCAGCGCATTCGCGAACTTGCTGTTCAGTCATCAAACGGTATCTACAGTGATGAAGACCGTATGCAGATCCAGGTAGAAATTTCTGCCCTCGTATCTGAAGTAGACCGCATTGCAAGTGCAGCTCAGTTCAACGGAATGAACATGCTTACAGGCCGCTTTGCTCAGCCAACAGGTGAAAATGTTGTTACAGGTTCAATGTGGTTCCATATCGGTGCAAACATGGATCAGCGTATGCAGGTTTACATCGGAACAATGTCTTCTACAGCATTGGGAATCCGCGAAATCGGTACAGAAACAAAACTTTCACTTGCTACTCCGGAAGATGCCAACCGCGCTATCGGCGTTATCGATGAAGGTCTCAAGAAAATCAACAAACAGCGTGCAGATCTCGGTGCTTATCAGAACCGTATGGAATATGCTGTTAAGGGACTTGATATTTCTGCTGAAAACCTTCAGGCTTCTGAATCACGCATTCGTGATACAGATATGGCCGCTCAGATGGTAGAATTTACAAAGAACTCTGTACTCCAGCAGGCTGGTACAGCAATGCTGGCTCAGGCAAACTCACAGTCACAGAATGTATTGAGTTTGTTGCGCTAGATTATTCTTTAGCAAGGCGAACCTAATGCCAGCATTGATATAACACGAAGTGTTTACTGATGCTGGCTCAGGCAAACAGCCAGAGCCAGAATGTATTGAGCCTTTTGCGCTAATACAAACTGCTTAGCAATAGCTAGTTAAGGATACAGAATATCTTGTATTTACCAAGATAGTGTGTTAATATTGATATAAGAGCTTGGGGGTATTGTGCCCCTAGGCTTTTATAGCAATGCGCGGTGTATCTACTACCCTAATCTACTAATAAATCACCACACATTCGCACTATCAGACATGGTTTCAGACATGTCATTTGTTCTTTGAAAGAGTGCTTACATGCGCGTTTTATGGCAGTAGGAAAAGTCAGTTTGAAGCAATTCAAACCTACTTTTTCTGCTGAAAGGGACTGAACTATACAAGGGGCGCAACAACTTGTATATGCCCGCATAAAGCAGATTTTTTGTGACAGAACATGAAGTTCTGTTTTAATTATGGCATGGAGGGCACAACTATGATAATTAATCACAATATGAGTTCTTTGTATGCTGATCGTGTACTCGGCATTTCTAATGACGGTATCATGAAAAACATCGAAAAACTCTCATCAGGCGAAAAAATCAACCGCGCAGGAGATGACGCTTCAGGACTCGCTGTTTCTGAAAAAATGCGTTCACAGATCCGCGGTTTGAACCAGGCTAGCCGCAACATCGAAAATGGTGTTTCTTTCATTCAGACAACAGAAGGTTATCTCACAGAAACAACAGATATCCTTCAGCGTGTTCGTGAACTTGCAGTACAGTCAGCAAACGGTATCTACAGCGATGAAGACCGTATGCAGATTCAGGTAGAAGTTTCACAGCTTGTTGCTGAAGTTGACCGCATTGCTAGTCAGGCACAGTTCAATGGAATGAATATGCTTACAGGTCGTTTCAGTTCTAATTCTGATAGTGTAATGCAGTTCCAGATTGGTGCTAACATGGATCAGAACGCACGTGTTTTCATTGGAACAATGACTGCACAGGCTCTTGGTCTTAAGGGAGCACAGGGCTCAGAAGAAACTATCAACATCAACGATCCAGAATCTGCTAATGCAACATTAGGAGCTGTAGATGCAGCGCTCACTAATGTAACAAAGCAGCGCGCTGATCTTGGTGCATATCAGAACCGTTTTGAAATGGCTGCAAAAGGTGTAAATATTGCTGCAGAAAATACTCAGGCCGCAGAAAGCCGCATCCGTGATACAGATATGGCTTCTGAAATGGTAGAATATACTAAGAACCAGATCCTCACACAATCTGGTACTGCAATGCTTGCACAGGCAAATTCACAGTCACAGAACGTTCTTGCTTTGTTAAGCTAGATTAGTTATTAGTTTTTAAGAGATATCTGGATGTCATCTTTTAAAAACGAAAGGTAATAGGAGGGGATGCGCCCCTCTCCTATTTTTCTTTTCAAGGAGGAACCTATGAATACAATAAGTTCATTAGGACAAGCTATGGCCATGGATGGCCTGAATGCGTACAATGTTCAAGTTTCTCAGATGAAGCAAAACTCTGTTGATGCTGCAAGTCAAAAAACAGTAGTCCCTTCAGGCTCTGAGGTAGCAGAAAACATTGTTCAGAACGCTGCTGACGTTAAGGCAGACGCTCAACAATTACAAAAAATGTCTGACTTAATTTCAGGACGAAAGCTCCAGTTCAATGTTAACAATGAATTAGGAAGCATTATCGTCAAGGTAGTAGATCCAAACACAAATCAGGTAGTAAAAGAAATACCATCTGAAGACATGCAGAAACTTAAGATCAATATAAGAAAAACCATTGGTGCTCTTTTTGATCAATTAATATAATTTCTGCTTTTCTGTAAGGAATATATGGCAGGAATCAATATACCCGGTGTTACAGACCAATACAAGACAAGCGAAACTATTGAAAAACTTATGCAGATCGAGCGAATTCCGCTTACAAGGGAGCAGAAAACGCTCGATTCGTATAAGTCAGAACAAGACGCCTGGCGTTCCATTAATAGAAAAATGACTTCTCTCAGGGACAGCGTAAAGTCCTTATATTCTTTTGAAAATCCTTTTAATAATAAATTATGCTCGTCTACAGATGACTTTGCAATTACTGCAGAAGCAACTCGTAAAGCAGATTACGATTCTTTTAAAGTAGATGTAGTACAACCTGCAACAGCAGACCGTTTTTTATCTTCTGAACTAGATGCAGACACAAAGGTTCCAGCAGGAACATACATATATAAAATCAATGATAAAACAGTAACTATGAGATGGAAAGGCGGCTCACTACAGGACTTTTCCAATTCTCTTAATAAACGCGGAAACGATTTAATTAAAACCCGGGTAATCGGAGCTACAAAAGGAAAAAAAACACTTGCAATTGAATCTCTCAAAACAGGTGAAGAAAATAAACTGAATTTTGAAGGCGATGCAAAGGCATTTGCAGAATCCTGCGGAATGATAGTACGTATCAAACCAAAAAGTTC
>JAFNQK010000419.1 GCA_017386165.1 Treponema sp. | reverse complement strand
GAAGACGGCTTACCTGTATCTGACCGTTATCGTAATAAATTTTTACATCATCAAAAGCAAGAAACTCATTGTAATGATCTCTAATAAACTGAGAAATCTGTTTTGAAAGTTTTCCGGTTGCTTCAACAGAATCTTCAATGTGTTTCTTTTCAATGTAAAAGCATTTGTACTGTACATCAATAGAACGTATAAAAGCCATCATCTTGTTGAATATTCTACGACGTTCAACAACGTTCATATCCTTATAAATTTCTTCTTTCCGGATAATTGGTCCGGTATGAATACAAAGATTTTTAAGCCCAAGATAAGAAAGTTCAGTATCAAGGTGCTTTATATTTTCCTGAATATCTACATCCTGATTGTGGAATACCATAGTAATGATGTAGTACGGAGAATGATAGCTGTATTCTCCAAAATCTCCAGATTCGTCTATAAAAATGCTTAGTTCTTTCAATTTTTTTCCCACTCAAAAAAAAAGGCGAGGAACTTCCTCGCCGGTAGATGGACCTGGGTCTCTCGACCAGCCCTATAAATAATATCTTAACACTTTTTAGTTTTTTGTCAAGGTTTCCGGAAGTTTCCTTTTTAAAATTTCAGTGCTTAATATTCCACAAGCACAGTTAACTCAATCTTATTTATACCTATAGATTTCATATTGTAATGATCCCAATACTCAAAATCGTCTTCCTCCAGCATATTTTCGATTGCATCGCGATATCTGCAAAACTCTAGTATTGGGGCTTTGCAGTTTTTCTCAAGAAAGAGCTCGAATGTCAGTTTGTATCGGATGTAGCCTATAATTCTATCTTTTATTCCTTGTTCAGCTTCATCAAAATTGATGTCAAAATAAGGTATTTTTAGGTTTCCCTGAATCAGTTCTGTATTAGTAAACGGTTTTATAATAAGTCCGTCATTTTTTTCTTTGTTGATTTTATCAATGTATTCAGGCAGCTTCTGAATCATTAAATACCAGAGTCTCTTAAAGATTTGTGAAAAGTCTCTCACTTTATAATGTTTTCCTTCTATATATATCTATAATCTTTTGAATACTGTCAGGTATTTCAAAACTGTTTTCTGCTTCATTGTTGATTTGTTTTATAAACTCTGCTTTCTTCAAAAGAAAGAGTTTTACAATTACTTCTTTTAAGTCTGCTGGTAGAGTTGTAGCAGTAAAACCTGCATTGTAATTTAGAAAAACTACATGGTCTTCAAGCTTTGTATCAATAAAAAGAATTCTTCTTCCGTCTATTACACAATGCGGTACACGAAGCTTTGTATTCATATCAATAATGTTTATCATTTCAGAAATGTTCTCGTGGTCTGTAAATACCTGGCAATCTTTTACAGTCTGCAATTCATTGTAATTCTTATCTGCCAGCTGATAGCCAAGCAGGTTTTCAACATAAGAAAGAGTTGCATTAAAAATGAGTATGTCTGTTTCTATTTCATCTGCTTTAAGCTCAAGTGTTTTCTGAAGTTCTTCAAATGTGAATGGAATCATGTCTTCTCCTGGAAAAGCGGGGCACAGGCAAGTATAACCTCCGTTCAGGCAAATGCAAGGCCAAGCCCTTCGGGTGTCGCTGCGCTCCAGCCTTGCATTTGCCTTCACTTCGGTTTTGGAATTTTCGCCCCCGCTTTCCAAAGGGCAATATAAATTGCTCTTTGGAAGTTAGTTCTATACGTCAGTCACGCTTATTATTCTGAAGCGGTAGAAAGAATAACCATATTCTTCTTCGGTCTTGTCACGAGGAAGCCGTCGCGTTTGCGGAAGCGCATAAAGAGCTCGCCGTATTCCAGGCTTTCAGTTGTTTCGTCAAAGCGTTTGATTTCAATTCCCTTGCGGTTTCCGTGAATGATTCTTTTTGGATTCATAAATATTGCAAAAGGTGTATCGGCTTCGATATCTGCAAACTGTGGAAGAAGTCTTGATTCGATTACGTCGTAACCGTCAAGGCGGCCTGGCATTCCTTCCCAAGGTTTACGCCAGATTGGATTGTTGTTGTCGTCTTTGATGTTTGTAATGTGGTTAAGAACTGTCTCGTTCATAAACCATTTACAATACTTTCTTTCTTCCGGTTCAACTTTAAGCTCGGCAGCTCTGAAGTCGAGGTAAGAAAGATTTGCAATGTCTGCGCTTGATGTTGCGTGTTTTTCTGCGTGTGCCATATTCATTGCGCCCTTGAACGGGTCATTGTCTGCGATGAGGCACTGGCGGTCAAACTCCTGTCCGTAGGCTTCGGTGAAGTCTTCCAGGAACATCTTTCCAAGGTCTACAAAAACATCCTCGCCGAACTCGTCAAAGAATGGAACATAGCCTGCAAGTGTGTAAGCTTTAAGCTCTGTTCTTGTTGGCATGTTTGATTTTGTTGCATCAATTTTCTGACCATAGCTTGTGAGCCATTTAAGCTCGATACCGCCGCGGTCTCTTTCAGGAATGAAGATGGATGGACCACTCATTGGTCTGTGAGTAACAAGGTTCATCATCATTGACTGCTTTGCAGCTTCCTGCATGATGGTTTCTTCATAAATCGGATTGATAAGGTACTGGTCGTTATTGGCAAGATTTCCGATTGGCTCGCCGAGAACAGCTTTTGAAG
>JAFNQK010000418.1 GCA_017386165.1 Treponema sp. | reverse complement strand
GAACTTCAACTCCAAGCTGAGATACTAAAAGGCCTGTGTCAATATAAAATACCTTGAATTCAGTTGCCTTTTTTTCAGCTTCCAGAGGGTATGCAAGTGATTTTGTATTGTAAGAACGGACAACAAGACCCACATCTTCCAGATACTGGAGTCCGTCTGCTTTTTCAGGAGAATGTCCTTTTGCATCAACAAGACTGTACTGGAACTTTTTGTATTCTTTTGAAAGCTGAGCCGGAAGAGAATTAAGACATGCTTCTGCCCTCAGTTTTAGAACTTCGTTTACTTTATCAACTCCATCTTTTTTATAGCGGCCAAAGTCGTCTTTGATTGAATTGAGGATTTGAGTCTGAATATCACGTACTGCATTTAAATCATGAGTATCAAAGAAAGTATTAACAACTTCCGGCATACCACCAACAATCAGATATTGAAGATAAAGCTGTCGCATGCTCTGATGTATGGTCTGTTCTATGGCAGTTTTTTGTTCAATTGATTTCTTTACATACTGAAGAACCTTTTCATCCATGCCGGTGTTAATCAGAAATTCTCCGAACGTAAGAGGATACATTGTAACCTGCTCTTCATAACCAACCGGCACACCACGGACATAAGGAGTTCTGAATCCTTTTACACCAAGAAAACTTCCCGTACAAATTACATCAAAGCGGCCGTCGATTGCCCAATATTTTAGGGAACTACGGGCATTCGGACAATCCTGAATCTCATCCAGAATCAGCAGGGTCTTATTCGGGATAAAACGGGCCGTTCGTTCGACAGCAGTAATAGAAAGAATCATCTGGTTCACATCAAAATCACCGTCAAAGGCTTTATGAACGGCAGTATTTGCACGTAAATCCAGATAAACTGCATTTTCATAAAACTGTTTTCCGAATTCCTTTGCAATAAAGGTCTTTCCAATCTGTCTTAATCCGCGAATCACAAGAGGATGATGTTCACGGTTTTTCCATTCTATAAGTTCCGGCCATATATTTCGTTTAAGCATGTTCTTGTCTCTTTGAACTGTATTATATAATATAATTGTCAGAATTCAAAGGTATTTTACATCTGATATTGTCATTTTTCAAAGGTAAATTGAGTATATTTCTGTCACTTTTAAAAGACTAAAAGCAGCAAACTGTTGAAGGTGTAATTTCTGTCGGTAGAAACACCATACATTGAAGAAAATTGAAAAAAAATTAAATTCTGCAATTTTTCGTTTGACAAAGGTCCGTATTTGTTGTATTTCATAAAATGTACTTTAAAAATGTTTTGGAGGACATTGTGAAAAAGTTTGCAAGATTCATGGCTTTGGCGGCCGGAGTACTTCTTCTCGCACTTTCATTTACGGGATGTGACGACATCCACAGGATGCTTTTCGGTGATGTCGGGGATCTTATCGTTGTTGATCAGACGGGCAATGCTCTTAGTTATAAGGTTGACGTGAAGGTCGTGGAGGGCATCTTTGTCGAGGGTAGTGTCAATAATAATATTGTTGAAAAGTATCCTGAAGAGATTGTCTGTGAAAGGATTGGTTTGACCATCGGAAACAACGGCTCCTTCAAGGAACTTCCTGCTTCTGGACAGGATCTTGGAACGCCTTATTTCTTTTACGCAAGGAAATATATCAGTTCGCTTAATACGGGCGACTACGTCAGAATAAAGAAGGGAAGCAGTACGGACGACAAGTATTACGACTATGCCTTTGGCGGATACGACCTTGTGATTACGCTTGAAAAAGACGGTTCCATAACTTACGATTGGCAGCTTCCAGAGAATGAATGATGTCTTTTCCTAAACTGAGCTATAAGGATTTTCAAAAAAAATAAAGGCGTGCAGCTGATGCATGCCTCAATTCAACGGCCCGTTCAGATTTGACGGGTCTTTTTTTTGTCCGAAAAAATATGAGTTTTGAAAAAAAAGAATTTGACAAATGCCCGGGGGGGGTAATAATTATGTATAAATCAATTTTATTTTCAGTTTGATTTATGTAATTTTCATTTAGAGGAGTTTTTATGAGGAAGATTCTGAAACACTTTGTTGCCCTTGCGGTTCTGGCTCTGAGCGTTTTTGCTCCGTGCATTGCAGCGAAAGCCGTTAAGCCTGTGGTTGTTGACGAGACTCAGCCGGTTGTCATTGTCGAGTTCAGTGCGAACAAGTATATCGACTTCTTTACCTACAAGGGGTATATAAGCAATGCCGGCAAAAAATCTGGCGGAGGACTTCTTGGCATGATTGCGTCCGGAATCGACAAGAAGGTGATGTCGGACAGTTATACCAGCCTGCTTACGAAAAATCTGATTGAAGAATTGAAGGTGGAGCAGATTGTTCTTGATAGCCTGAAGATGCTTCTCAGTGATATTTTCCGTCATGCCTATAGCGTTCAGAGCCCTTACGTAGACTCGCTTGCGGATAGCAGGATCCATTTCGTTCAGTTTCCT
>JAFNQK010000046.1 GCA_017386165.1 Treponema sp. | reverse complement strand
GTTTCCTGAAAAAGTCCAATCAGGTTTAATCCTGTGGCTGGTAGTGCAACCCTTACTGCCTGTGGAAGTACAATTTTTGTAAAAGCAGAAAATTCTGTCATACCGCAGGCAATTGCAGCTTCCTTTTGTCCCTTTGGAATAGAAGTTATGGCTCCTCTAAAAATCTCTCCAAGAAAAACTCCTTGATTCAGAATCAGGGCTAAATCAACAAAAATGATTTTATCCCAGCGTCTGGTATCAATTCCAAAAAATGCCTGTAGAACTAAAGGAAGTGCGTAATACACTACCAGCATCTGAACCAGAAGCGGAGTTCCTCTTTCGAAAGAAATGAAGACCGTAAGAATCTGGTTCAGTATAGGAATCTTTTTTATACGGGCTGTTGCAATCAAAAGTGCCAGAATAAATCCCAGCGAAAATGCAACTGCAACAATTTCAAATGTAACAGGCAGCTTCTTTATAAGAATTGGAAAGTTGTGAACAACCCGCTGCCATGAAAAAAACTCACCCATAAAAATCCTTAAACTTTATTTATTGATATTCTGAGTTGTATCAGAACCAAGGTCTTTGATTGCAAGGCGAGAAAGTTCACCAGAATCAATAAGCTGCTTCAAAGCACCGTCTACATCTTTCTTAAGTTCCGGACTATTCAGATTGAAAATGAAATAAGATGCTGAAGTAGAAATCGGTTCTTCAACAAGACGGAAAATTCCACCATATTCTTTCTGAAGCTGATTGAAGCTAGGAATGTTAGAGAAGAAGGCATCGTAAGTTCCATTCTTCATTGCGGCAACAACCTGCTCGTTTGTAAGGGTACTTGTAAGTACGGCGTTAATCTGTTCGTTTGGATGTTCTTCATTCCAATGCTGAAGAATTGCTCCGGTAGCTGAACCTGTAGCGGCCTGTGCAGTTTTACCAACAAGATCTTTAAGTGATTTTACATTCGTGTTTTCTTTAAGAACAACAATATATTTTGAAAAGTCATTATATCCGTAGTCTGTAAAAAGATAGTTCTTACGACGTTCCGGATTTGATTCATACATGTGAGCACCGATATCGATTTTACCGGCAGCAAGAGCCAGAAGAATATTCTTGAAATCAAAAATTTCAAACTTAAATTCATACTGAGGAAGAAGTTCGTCAATTGCTTTAATTACATCAATTTCAAAGCCTGCAAGTTCTCCATTATCATCAAGATAACAATAGAGGGGTGAGCTGGAACCTGTTCCAACAAGAATTGTCTTTGCCTTAACTTTCTTTTCTTTTTTTGCTTTTTTAGAAGCGGCAAAAGCTCCTGAAACCATAAAACTTGCAACAAGAATAACTGCAACCGATTTAATAAAACTCTTTTTCATATAACCTCCTGGTAGGATATGATGTAATACCTACTTATGTACTAGGTTATATATTGTTTTCTAATCTTTGACTAATATTAGTTTTATATATTAGTTATAGTTTTTTTCAATAATTGACAGTTCATAAATCTTGTAGAATAATCGCTCTTATGAAAAAATCAATGACAATCATCTACCCCGAATACAATGGACTTTATATAAACCTGACAAACCGCTGCCCTTGTGCATGTACTTTTTGCATCCGTCAGAAAGTAAACGGGGCAGAGTTTGATAATGTAGATACCCT
>JAFNQK010000417.1 GCA_017386165.1 Treponema sp. | reverse complement strand
GGGCTGTCCAGAAAGAAAAGTTTACGGTGGTTGAGGTTCTCGAAACCACCAGATATAGTGTAAATGGTCATTTCGACAGGCTCAATGACCGCAGTCACTAAACTTATTAGACAGCCCTTTTTTGTGTATGGTCGTGATTTTAATACTTTTTTATTTCCCAAAGCCGGTGGCACTTTGTTCCTTCAAAATCCTTTGGAATTGAAGTTTGTGTTAGGTCTTTGTAGTCTGTGTTTTTTGGCAGCAGTTTTGAATCAAATTTAAGTCTTGTGCTGTTGGTTGAAAAATACAAAGTTCCGCCTACATTCAACAGTTTGACACAGTTTTCTACAAGCTGAGGCCAGTCCCGGTTTATATCCAGAACATTTTCTGTAGATTTTGAGTTACTGAAGGTTGGGGGATCCAGAATAATTGTGTCAAACAATGGTTTGTCGCTTCTGTCTGCTTTTTCAGACCTTTCTTCTAGCCATTTAATTACATCGGCTTTGGTGAAAGCATATTTTTCTTTAGCTCTAAAGCCGTTTAATTTCATGTTTTGTTCTGCCCAGCCAAGGTAGGTATTGGATAAATCTACTGATTCTACATAACTTGCGTTTCCTTGGGCTGCATAAACAGAAAAACTTCCAGTATAGCAGAAAAGATTTAGCACACGCTTGTTGCTCACATTGTCGCGGATAAATTGTCTCAAAGGTCTGTGATCAAAGAACAGCCCTGTATCAAGGTACGAAGAAAGATTTATTTTAAATAACTGGCCCTGTTCCTGGATTGTTCCGGTAATTTCTGTACTTGCATTTGTTTTTTCATACTGGTTTAAGCCTTTCTGCTGCTTACGTTCTTTTTTGATTATGTGTGTTTCTTTTATGTTGAGAACTTCTCCTGCAGTTTTAGCCATTGCATCCAGCCATTCTGATTCTTCTTTTGCGTCCTTCTCATATGGTCGTTCGTACAAATAAATTACAGCGTAGAGTCGTTCTTCTATTTCTTTTTGAATTTCTGGATCGTTCTGACTTATCCGTTCATTCTGTACCTGTAAAAATCTTGCGCAGTCTGTGGTTGAACTAATGTCATCAGGTAAAAATTCGTATATATCTAAACTGAGTGGGATTTCTGGAATGTCCCGGTCATAAAGTCTGTAGGAACTTATTCGGTTTTTGCGAGCCCATTTTCTTAATTCTTTGTATTTCTTTTTAAGGCGATTTGAAAAAAGTTCTGTCTGGTATTTTACTTTATCTTCCATGGGCGTATTTTATCATAAAAAAAAATTATATTCATTAATTTTGGAATGACATTTAATAATAAAAGTAAATTTGATATAATATATAAGATTATAATCTTAATATTCTGGGAATTGTTATGTTAGGAAATGTTATTGTAGGACAGTCGGGTGGACCAACCACAGTTATTAATTCTAGTCTTGCCGGAGTTTATAAAGCTGCAAAGAAATATGGTGCTTCAAAAGTTTATGGTATGTGCCATGGAATTAAAGGGCTTTTGAATGACGAATATGTCGATCTTGATGAAAAAATTGGTTCTACAATAAATCTTGAGCTTCTTAAAAGAACACCAGCTTCATTTTTGGGCTCATGCCGCTATAAGCTTCCTGATGCAGAAGCTGATTCTAAAACCTACGATATAATTTTTGAAAAATTAAAAAAGCTTGGAATTAAGTATTTCTTCTATATCGGTGGAAATGACTCAATGGATACCATTAAAAAGTTGAGTGATTATGCCACAACTATTGAAAGCGATATCAAATTTATGGGAGTTCCTAAAACAATTGATAACGACCTTGCAATGACTGATCATACACCAGGATTTGGTAGCGCTGCAAAATTTATTGCAACAACATTAAAAGAACTTATCTGTGACTGCCGTATTTATGACTGTGAAGCAATTACTATTGTAGAAATCATGGGACGAAACGCAGGATGGCTTACAGCAAGTGCTGCCCTTGCCAAGGGAGAAGACTGCGAAGGCGTTGATATGATTTATCTCCCAGAAAAAACTTTCGATGTTGATGAGTTTATGAATACCGTAAAAGAAAAACTCAAGACAAAAAAGTATCTTGTAGTTGCCCTTTCAGAAGGGGTAAAACTTGCAGATGGTCGTTTTGTTTGTGAACTTGCTTCTGATAATGTTGCACTGGATGCCTTTGGTCACAAAATGATGAGTGGTTCTGCAAAATATCTTGAAAATAAAATTAAAGCAGAACTAGGAATTAAAGCCCGTTCGATTGAAATTTCAACTTTACAGAGAAGTGCCGCTCATTTTGCAAGCCTTACAGATATCGAAGAAGCCTTTAACGTAGGTGCTTCTGCAGTTTATGCTGCAAATCACGGAGAAACCGGCCGCGTTGTTTGTATGAAACGCCTTTCAAATTCTCCATACACATGTACTTATGAAACTCACGATGTTCATGCTATTGCTAATATCGAGAAAAAGGTCCCTCTTGAATGGATTACCGAAGACAATCAGCTCAAGCAGGATGCAATTGATTATATCAAGCCTCTTATCCAGGGAGAACTTTTACCAATGGTTGTAGATGGACTTCCTCGACATCTTTGCTTGTAGTTTCTTCTATATTATCACATTGTAACAATACTAAAAAAAGGATATATTTTTAATATGAATTTTACAGAGTTTAACTTGAATGAACAGTTGCTTAAAGGCCTTGAAGCAGCTGGTTACACAACTTGTACTGATGTTCAGGAACAGGTTTTAAAGTCGTCGCAGGATGGTTCCGATTTATATGTTCAGTCTCAGACAGGAACTGGAAAAACTGCAGCTTACCTTGTTGCTATAATACAAGAAATGCTTTCAAAAGAAGCAAAATCTAAGGCTTTGATTTTAGTGCCAACCCGTGAACTTGCCGTTCAGGTAGAAGAAGAAGCTAAAACTTTACTTGGTGCATCTGGCTTAAAAGCTTATAGTTTTTATGGCGGAGTAGGCTACGAAAAGCAGATTAATGCAATCAAAAAAGGTGTTGATGTAATTATCGGTACACCTGGACGCATTATAGATTTGAATGAAGGATCTAATCTTTCACTTTCTGATGTTTCTTATGTTGTTGTTGACGAAGCAGACCGCATGTTTGACATGGGATTCTATCCAGATTTGAGAAAAATCCTTAAACTTGTGCCTCAGAATGAACAGCGTCAGACCATGCTTTTTAGTGCAACCTTGAATTCTTATGTAAAAAATCTTGCATGGGAATACACTCGTGATGCAAAAGAGATTGAAATCGAATGTGAAAATATTACAGTTTCAGAAATCGATCAGGAATTGATTCATGTTTCCAGCGAAGAAAAGATGAAGCTCCTAATTGGTATCTTGAAAAATGAAAATCCTTCTAGCGTTATCATCTTCTGTAATACAAAGAGAAGTTGTGAAGTTGTTGCAAAGCGTCTTGAAATGAACGACTTAAAAGCAGGTTTTATCATTGGTGATTTACCACAGAGCCGTCGCCTCAAGATTCTTAAGGATTTTAAGGCTGGAACACTTTCTATTCTTGTTGCAACTGATGTTGCTGCCCGCGGAATCGATGTTGATGATCTTGCAATGGTAATTAACTACGACCTTCCAAACGAATCTGAAAACTATGTACACCGTATCGGACGTACTGCCCGCGCAGGAAAATCTGGAAAGGCATATACCTTCTGTTCAGAACAGGATGTTTACAACCTTCCTGCAATTGAGCGCTATATCGAAATGCAGATTCCTGCAAAGGTTGCATATCCAGAAATGATGAGCGAAGATAAGAGTGCAGGCGTTTATATTAAAACTGAAAACTGGCACGATGATGATGCAGCTCCTCGTGGCGGTCACAAGAGCCGTGATTCTTATAAGTCTAAGGGGCGCTATGAATCTAAGGGCAAATATGAATCAAAGAATGGCGACCGTTCAAAATCTTCTTATGCTAAGAAAGAATATAACAAGGGCGGATACAATAAAAATAAGAACGCTAAAAAGAATTATTCTTCAAAAGAAGATTTTAACAAGATGGGAACTCTTTCTTTCGAAGACCGCATGAAGATTTATAAGGACAAGTATTCTAATAATTCTGGATACAAATCAAATAAATCAGGTTCTAACAAGAACAAAAAATACAATAATTCTAAAAACAGCTACAACAAGAATTATTCTTCAAACAAGAACTCAAAAGGAAAGAATAATAACCCACAGACTCAGAAGCAGCAGCCAAAGAAGAAAGGTCTTTTGGCAAAAATCAAAGCTCTTTTTGGAAAGAAATAAAAGGATACTAAAGTGATTACAGTTAGTGATGTAAGTGTACGATTTAGCGAAAAACCTCTTTTTAAGGATGTAAACCTTAAGTTTACAAATGGAAACTGTTACGGAATTACCGGTGCAAATGGTGCCGGAAAGTCTACTTTCTTGAAAGTTCTTTCTGGTGAACTTGAACACGATACTGGTACCATTACAATGTCTACTGGTGAACGAATGGCTGTTTTAAAGCAGGACCACTTTGCCTATGATGAATATTCAGTAAAAGACACTGTAATGATGGGCTACCCAAAGCTCTATGAACTTACAAAAGCCATCGATGAGATTTATGCTAAGCCTGATTTTTCTGATGAAGACGGAATGAAGGCTGCTGACATGCAGGCTGAATTTGGTGAAATCGGCGGTTACGAAGCAGAAAATCAGATTGAACAGATGCTTTCTGGTCTTGGTCTAGAAGAAGAATATCATGACAAGATGATGAGTGACCTTGACGAGAGCCAGAAGGTCCGCGTTCTTCTTGCTCAAGCAATTTTTGGTAATCCAGATATTCTTTTGCTCGACGAACCTACCAACGGTCTCGACATCGAATCAATCACCTGGCTTGAAAACTTTCTTCTTGAATTTGAAAACACTGTAATTGTTGTAAGCCATGACCGTCACTTTTTGAATACAGTTTGTACCTTCATCTGTGATATCGATTACGGAAAGATTACACAGTTTGCCGGAAACTACGACTTCTGGTATCAGATGACTCAGGTAATGCAGCGTCAGGCAAAGGAACAGCAGAAAAAAGCTGAAGATAAGATGAAGGATTTGAAGGAATTCATCCTCCGCTTTAGTTCCAATGCTGCAAAATCAAAGCAGGCAACCAGCCGTAAAAAGATTTACGATAAGCTTGCTCAGTCGGTAGAAGACCTTCCTGTTTCTACTCGTAAATTCCCTTATGTAAACTTTAAGGCTGACCGCGAAATCGGAAACAATGTTCTTGATATCAAGGATTTGACTTATCGTGACGAAGAAAACGGGCTTTTGCTCAATAATTTCAATCTTAATGTCGGAAGAACTGACAAGATTGCCTTTGTTGGTATTGAACACAATTCAATTTCTGCATTGTTTGATATTATCAATGAAGTTAAGAATCCTTTGAGCGGTGAATTCCACTGGGGACAGACAACAAGTCACACTTATCTTCCTCGTGATAACAGCTCTTATTTTGCAAATGATTACAATATCACTGAATGGCTCAAGCAGTATTCAAAAGAACAGGACGACGCTTATGTTCGCGGCTTCCTCGGAAGAATGCTTTTTAGTGGTGATGAATCCCTCAAGAAAGTAAAGGTTCTTTCCGGTGGTGAAAAAGTTCGCTGTATGCTCAGTAAGCTTATGTTGAGCGGAGCTAACGTTCTTATTATGGATGACCCTACAAACCACCTCGACCTTGAAGCAATTCAGTCCTTGAATGAAGCTTTGATTCACTTTCCTGGAGTTGTTCTCTTTACAAGCCACGACCACGAATTTATTCAGTCTGTTGCAAACCGTATTGTAGAAATTACTCCTAATGGTGTAATCGATAGAATGACATCATTCGATTCTTATATTTCTGATGATGGAATTACTGCTCAGCGTAAAAAGCTTTATGAAGGTACCGGTAAGAAACTTAAGTATCGTGTATAAAATTTATTAGAGAGAGAGTTTATGAATAAAAAAACTGTTTTTACGATAGTTGCGCTGATACTTTTTAGCTGTGCTGGGCTTTCTGCCAGAGAGTTTACTCTTTCTGGTAGTGATGGCTCTCCATGTGTTGAATATACCACCCAGGATAATGTAAAAATTACCCTGGGTGGAGTTCCTTTTCCTGATGAAAAATTAATCCGATATGTAGTAGAGATTAAAAATGAAGGAACGGAGCTTTTTAATTTTTCTCAGGAAAATTTAAAAGTTTTTCATGGAAACTGTGATTCAAGTGAATGGACACCCAGCAGATATTATAGTGCCGATCAGTATTATCAGAAAAAACGAATATATTATGAGTCAGATATTGATGCAGGAGACATCTTTTTAGGGGCTTTGGCAACCATTGCAGTTGTAGATGCACTGGTAAACTGGTCTCGAAGACCTGTTACTGCATTTGATAATCATCATCATGGTTATCATCATCATCATCATCACAGGGGACCAAGACACCATTATTACAAGTCTCGGCCTCTGTCCTCTGCTGTAAAATTGATGATACATGCACAAATTGCTTCTTCAATTATAAAGGCAATAAAAGATACCGATTTTACTCCTGACCACTTAAAAGACGTTTTATTATTCGATAAGGTTGTTGAGCCTGGCGAAACCTATACCGGTTATTTTATGGCAAAACCTGAGTATGCACCCGACTACAAAATATGTATAACTTCTAATGAAGAAGAAGCCTCGTTTGTTTTTAAAAGAAGTGACCGTGAAGAAATTCTTCATCCATTTTGCGATCCACTTTCAGATCGCAGTACAATGTTTTTTGGTTTTCCATTTAACAGCAAAAGCTGTGGTGTAGAAATTGGCTATATATATCAGACAAAAGGTCTTGGTTTCTATGCTAAAACAGATTTTTTGTTTAATGGTAATACCAATGTTAATACAGAAGCTGGTCTTGTAAACAACCATTGTGCAAAAATCAAAGAAAGTTCTGCGCTCTATCAAAATTTTCAGAGTACAACCATTGATTTTACTGATTATGGAGAAATAGGATTTTTGTCCTATGGTTTTTCTACGGGATTTACTGTTAAGACTTTTCCTCATACCTGGCTTTTAATGGGCTGTGGTGTGATGGGAGAAACCATTTATCATTACGGACATCTGGAAAATGAAAATTATGCCATGGATACTTATGCAACCAAGCTTATAAATTATCCCTATGTATGCCCAGAGATAGGTTTTAGCTGTATATTCGATCCGATTAACTTTGGCGGTACTTTTTCATGGAATCTGGGTTCCAGTCATAATTCCGGACCTCGAGGTTCGATTTTTGTCGGTTTATCCCTTTAGCATTTTAAGCATGTTTGCAAGGATGTCGTGTCCCTGTTCCTGGGTAACCTCTGTCTGTGGCTGATGATATTCAACCAGATTTTCAGGGATTTCATCGAGAAAGCGGCTCGGTTCACATTGAATGGACATTCCCTGTTTTTTTCTGTTCTGACATGAAGAAATCAAAAGCTTGTCCCGGGCTCGTGTAATTGCAACATAAAACAGACGGCGTTCTTCTTCTACATTTCCATCATTTTCATCTACAGAGCGCTGGTGTGGAATAAGGCCTTCTTCGGCACCTGCAATAAATACAACTGGAAATTCAAGACCTTTTGATGCATGGATTGTCATTAGGTTTACTTTTCCACGGCTGTTTTCTTCGTCGGTGTCATCACGGCTCGAAAGGGTAATTCTGTTCAAATAATTATAGAGGTTAGGGTTAGGGTTATCCGGATTGTTTTCAAAGCGGTCCAGAAGCTCAATAAAAAACTCGATGTTTCTCAACTTGAAAGTAACCGCTTTTTCATTTTTGGAATATTCCCCAACCAGGTAACTTTTGTAGTCGATTGTTTCAACAAAATCTCTTACCTTTTGGGCAAGGCCTCGACCGCTCAGGAGTTTTTTTCGGTTTTCTTCGATGAGGTTTACAAATTCCTGCAAATCTTCTTTTAGGTCATCTTTTGCAGGGCTATCTTCTGCACCAATAAGAGACTGGATTGCAGTCCAAAGAGTGCTGTCTAATTTTTCTGCTTCTTCATTAATGACTTGAATGGCTGCCCGTCCAATTCCACGGCGAGGCGTATTAATGATTCTAAGAAGGTTAATGTCATCATCATGGTTTGAGATAACGCGTAGATAACTGATGACATCCTTGATTTCTTTTCGTTCAAAAAAGCTGGTACCACCGCTCATGGTGTATGGAATATTGGACTCGAGAAGGGCATCTTCGATAAAACGGCTCTGGGTATTTGCACGAATGAGAATACCAAAATCGTCGTATTTTCTTTTTTCTTCAAGAGCGATTCCAAGAATGCTTTCGGCGATGAAATTTGCTTCTTCTGTTTCGTTTTGAGGCATAAAGATTTCAATAGGCTTGCCGGCTCCGTTACCAGACCAGAGTTTTTTATCTTTGCGGTTTGTATTATGAGAAATTACCCCGTTTGCGGCTGCAAGAATTGTTTCCGAAGAACGGTAATTCTGTTCAAGACGGATTTCTGTTACATTAAAGTCTTTTTCAAAGTTGATGATGTTCTGATAATCAGCACCGCGCCAGCTGTAAATGGACTGGTCATCATCTCCAACGACAGCAACATTCTGGTCGGCCAGGAGATGCATGAGTTCGTACTGCTGGTGACTGGTATCCTGAAATTCATCTACCATCAGGTATTTAAATCTTTCCCTGTATCGCTCAAGTACTTCAGGGTGTTCTCTAAAAAGTTTTATAGGCAAAACGATGAGATCGTCAAAATCTACTGCATTATAAAGCTTGAGGCCTTCCTGGTAACATTCGTAAAGCTGACGGTACATGTCATTTTCTGTGCCCCAGTTTTTTCTTCCGGTTTTGATATTGCTGAATAACTGGCTGATTTTATAAATATCCATTGCATCCGGACTGAACTGTAATTCTCTTCCGCATTCCTTAATCAGTGCTGTGCGGTCTGTTTCGTCGTAAATGGAAAAATTCTCTCGATAGCCCAGTTTATCGATATCCTGTCTAAGGATTCTAACACCAAATGCATGGAAAGTAGAAACCGTAAGGTTCTGAAGCTTTTTCTGGGTCAAGTCCTTTACGCGGTCCTGCATTTCTTTTGCGGCTTTGTTTGTAAAGGTAAGGGCTAAAATCTGGCTTTGAGGAATACCTGTGTCGAGCATATGGGCAATTCTGTAGGTGATTACGCGGGTTTTTCCGCTTCCGGCACCTGCGATAATTAAAATTGCACCATTAATTGTAGTAACAGCGCGATATTGTTCAGGATTTAACTGTTTTTTTAGGTTTTCTAAATCAATAGCCATAGGGGCTAAATTTACCATTCTATTGATTTTTACGCAATATTTGGTAAAATAATATATACTTTCTTTAATAAAAATAGAGGCTTATATGAATAACGCTGTAAGTGCATTCCTTTCTAAACACAATTTTGTACGTCATGTTGATGTAAATACTGTTACAGAATCAATTTTGAATGATATGAACAAGGGTCTTAAAAAAGAACCTAGCGATGAAGATATGATTCCAACCTGGTGTCTTCCACCTCAGGAAAAGGCTGTAAATAAGAGTGTTATTGTTATCGATGCCGGTGGAACAAATTTCCGCTCTTGTCTCGTTTCTTTTGATTCAGAAGGCAAGGCAACAATTTCTGACATGGAAAAAACAAAGATGCCTGGCGTTGAAAAAGAACTCAACAAAAAAGAATTCTTTGACCAGTTTGCAGATAATCTTGCTCATCTCAAGAACAAGGCTGACTGCATCGGTTTCTGTTTTTCATACCCAATGCAGATTCAGAATGACGGAGACGGAGTTCTTTTAGGATTTTCAAAAGAAGTTAAAGCTCCAGAAGTTGTAGGCTGTGCAGTTGGAAAATGCTTAAAAGAAGCTCTTGTTGCTCACGGCTGGAAAGAACCTTCAAGAGTAACTATGCTTAACGACACTGTTGCCGCTTTGCTTGCAGGTGCAGCTGCCAATAAAAAAGGTCGTGAATATTCCTCTTATATCGGATTTATCCTTGGAACAGGTATGAATGCCGCTTATATTCAGCCATCTAGACCGGACTTAAAAGATTTTCCAAAGCAGATTGTTGTTTGTGAATCAGGAAAAACCCGCTGTGTAAATCGCAGTGATTATGATATTGCATTTGACAAAACAACCCAGAAGCCTGGGGAATTCTACATGGAAAAGCTTTGTTCAGGAGCTTATCTTGGACCTCAGTCACTTTTGATGCTTAAGGGTGCCTGCGAAGAAGGCTTGTTCTCACAGGATGTAAGCAAAGCTCTTCTTTCAATTAATGAACTTACAACAATTGAAGTTTCAGAATTTTTAGCAGGTCCTTACAACAATGATAACATCCTTTCTAAGTCAGTTCTTAAAGGAAATGATC
>JAFNQK010000416.1 GCA_017386165.1 Treponema sp. | reverse complement strand
TTACCGTAATTCGGGTATGAAGTTGAACTGCGACGGGTGGAGAAGGCCGATTTTGAAGTTGACGAGTTGTTTTGTTAGTAAGTATACTGCATCTTATTTTGTACAGCACGGCTACGAGGTCTACGTTCTGAACCGCGGAAATAAGGAGCAGGTTCCCGGTGTTCATATTTTAAAATGCGTGAGGTGAAATAATAGTGAAACCGGACTGCGAAATATTTAAGCAATTTGATGAAAAATACATTCCCTCTCTTGTAAATCGTCTTTTACCTTTATGGAATGTTCCAGGCGAAAGCGAGGACTTCAACCGCCGTTATGTTGAAATGATTATCCGCACCAACATGCATATAAACGACATGCAGTTTATGATGACAGAAAAGACGGCTGGAAAAGATGATTCCGAAGGAAGCCCTGCTGGTGGTGATGCTGTAACTGACTACAAATTGAAAGCCATTGCATTTGCAGCTTTAAAATCCGATAAATCCGATGATGTCTGGTTCACTCGGCTCCTGGAAGGCGCTTTCTCTTGCGAACGAAATATCTTCCAAACCGGTCGCCGCTACCTTAACTATATGGAAGAAAAAACTTTTGCCCTGATGAAGAATGACGACGTAAAGCTCTGCCTTTTTGTAAGCATGGAAAGGGGATGGGGAAGCCGGATTTTAAGCGAAGCGGTAAAGGAGTTCAAAGCCCGCGGCTATAAAAACATGTTACTTTGGACAGACTGCGAGTGCAATGTTCAGTGGTATTTTGACAACGGCTGGGAACTTGTAAATGAAGAAGAATACGAGCCCTTTTCCCGGGAGACTGGCGGTTCCGGGAAAAAGACAGGCGATGACAGAAAACAATATATGACTTATATTTTTAAAAAGGGGCTGTGATTATGCTTAATATTCATTTTGGTTTTTCCTATGTGGGCTTGATTTATATTATTATGCTGACCGTGCCGAACCTGATCTGGGCAAAATATAAACCTAAAAATTACGAAAAGTACGCTTCAAATGAAAACAGGATTTTAGGAGCCTTTGAGCGAATCGGCGAAGTCCTTGTTACAACCATTGTTCTGATTTTCAGTGATTTTAACGTGCGAACGGAAAGTTGCCGCGATCCGTGGACGCTGTTTCTGGCGGTTTCTGTTGTTCTCATGATTATGTATGAACTTTACTGGATCCGCTATTTCAAAAGTGAAAGGACCATGAAGGACCAGTACCGGAGTTTTTGCCGCGTTCCTGTTGCGGGGGCCACTCTTCCGGTTGCAGCATTTTTTCTTCTCGGGTTTTACGGAAAGAATATTTTTCTCGTGATTTCTGTTATAATTCTTGGAATTGGTCATATTGGAATTCACCTTGCCCATAAGAAGGAAGCGGCTTGTGAGTGAGAAAACTACAATTAAAAAGGAGGAGCGATTTATCGCGAATTGAAATGGTAAAACTATACTGCTACGACCGCTGTTCAACCTGCAAAAAGGCTGTCGACTGGCTGAACGTACACAAAATTGAATTTGAAAAAATCGACATCAAGGGCGACCATCCGGATGAAAAAACTCTCCGTGCCCTTCACTCAAAAAGCGGACTTGAATTAAAACGCTTTTTCAACACCAGCGGGATTTTGTACCGCGAAATGGAACTTTCAAAAAAACTTCCGTCAATGAGCGACGACGAAAAGTTCCAGCTCCTTGCAACCGACGGAATGCTGGTAAAACGCCCGCTTCTTGTAACGGATGAAACAGTCTGTACCGGCTTTAGAGAAGAGGAGTGGAAGAAGGCACTGCTGAAATAAAAACTACACCAGGAGGAGTACAAAAAATGAAAGCCAACTCAATTGAACTACTTAAGGACGCATATGGCGGAATCTTTGAAGAAAATGTAAAAACGATTTTGAATAAACACTTCGATTCCGACTCTGCAGAAAAGTTATGGAATCAGATTGTCGAAAAATATTCGGAGCTATTCCAAAAGCTGAATATTTCAGAAGAAGATGAAGACGCGGTGTATTATATTCTTCCGTCAGTTGCTGTGTACAGAGTTTTAGAAGAATCCGGCGCGTCGGAGAAGGGGGATGGCCATCATATTGATGCTCTTTCCATCTTCCGTGAAATCTATTTTATCGACGGGCAGCGCGGTCACGACTACCTTGTAAACCGATTCCGCGAGGACGAAGCGTTTCTCAAGGGCTTTCCACAGGATTTTCTGCGTACAGTTGGAGAGGGAAAGTGCGAGGTGATTTTCGACACTCCGGAATACACTGAATTCCATGTAAAAAGCTGCCGCTTTCTTGAGCTTACAAAAGAACTGAACTACCCGGAAATCTGTTCCGTTTTCTGCGAACTCGATACCTTGATGTATACCAATATGCATCCAAAGCTTTCTTACAATCGGGACAAAACTTTGTATGCCGGCGACGACTGCTGCAATTTTTCTATGAGATATGTGGAGAAGGAGTAAAAACTATGTCTATCATACTACGTCCTGTTACCATCGCCGACTACGAAGCAATCTACTCTCTCTGGTGCAGCACCGAACAGACTCGCCGCGCCATGAATCCGGTGGATGACAGCCGGGAGGGTATCGAAAAATACCTTAAGCGAAACCCCAACACCTGTTTCCTTGCAGAATCAAAAGACGGTTCTGGCGATGCGCCCGAAATTGCAGGGGTTATCCTTACAGGTCACGATGGACGACGGGCTATAATTCATCATCTGTGCGTTCATCCGGCTTACAGACGGGAAGGGGTTGCAACAGCACTGGTTAAAAAAGCGGAAGAAGCTCTGAAAGAAGAAGGAATCAACAAAATCTTTGGGCTGGTGTTCAAGGATAACGATACGGCAAATGCTTTCTGGGAAAATCAGGGCTACACCCTCCGTACCAACCTGAATTATCGTAATAAAAGTTTGAACGCCGGCGTACCACAAGGAGAATAAATTGACCACTAAAAAAATCTATTTTTGCAGGCATGGCGAAACAGTCTGGAACGTTGAAAATAAAATCTGCGGTGCAACGGACATCGGTCTTACTCAAAAAGGCCATGCTCAGGCGGAAGAAACCGGTCGCCTCATAAAGCAGAAGCTTGAAAATGGCGAAATTGCCATCGACGAGATTTTATCTTCTCCTCTTTCCCGAGCCTTAGACACAGCAAAACACATTGCAGATATGACGGGCCTTCCGCTCCGGGTGGAAGAACGCCTTAGGGAGCAGAACTTCGGAAAGTACGAGGGGACTCCCCGTAACGGAGAAGTTTTTAAGGTGGACAAGCGGAATTTCGTTCAGTCTTACCAGGGCGGGGAGTCCATGCTCCGGCTCTGCCAGCGAATCTACAAC
>JAFNQK010000415.1 GCA_017386165.1 Treponema sp. | reverse complement strand
ATGTTTCATGTGAAACAACATGTCTTAAAAACTCGGGTTATAATTCGTTTTATCTTTTTTTACAAAGGATACACAATATATGGGGTTGATATTATAAACTTAACACAAATTGACGCTAGGAAATTCTTTTTCAATGACTTTTTTGTAGCTGTCCAATACAATATTAGATAACAACAACAATCTAAATGAAAGGTCGATATAAGATTTATATATACTATACATAATTATAGGAATCATTTTATTCATGTATTCGCCCGGCGAGTCCGCTTGTTGTTTTTGCAGATTAAATGTTTCTGGCTTTCGCAAGTCACCGCCATGCAATAGTCGAAAGCAGAGCTTGCTCTTCAAGTTTTTACTTGGTCGCACGGCTCCCATTTTCCACTCCGTGGAAAACCGTAAAAACTTGCAACTGGATTTTTATCCATCTCGTCGCAAGCAAAGCTGGCGGCAGATTTAGGAAACCGCTGTTTCCTTAAGGATTTTCCTCCATGATTTTGCAGAAAAGAAAATTGTTTGCAAACGTGAGTTCTTCCCATGCGGGCAATTTTTTGATTCCAGGCATTATGTCCTCCACTATTATAATATGCCGTGAAAATCAGGATTGTAAAAAAATTTGCACGTTTTTTTGGAAATTTTTTTTTCAAAGTTTTTAGACTCAGTTTCAAGATTCAAAGATAAAAAGGGGAAAACAAGCGGATTTGTTCGCAGCTAACGCTGCTCACGGAATAATTGTGCTTCGGCTACGATCAGCAACCGACCGGTCTGGTTATTGAGTGAGGGTGCGCAGAACAACTTGGCAGTATGCCCCTGCCGAGTCGCAAAGGATAGCGAAGCAAATAATTTTCAATGTGCAGTATGAAATGGCTGTTACAAATTAAAACATACCTACTTCAGTACCTGCTAATTCTATGTGCGTGTCCGCTTTTCAATAATTGGTTTATAATATCAGATGTATCAGCCTTTAATTCCGCGATGTATTCTTCTGCCGTCATGTTTATATGGCGCAAGGAATTGTATTCACGGAGCTTTCTGATATCATCTACATCAAAACGTGGGGAAAGAACTGGTTCTTTAATTTCAGTTGAATTATCATTCATTTTCTTCCTCCTTTTCAGACTGAAACGCTTCGGGTGAATAAATCAAAATATCTTTGTAGCCTTCCATTGTTGTCAAAACTTTGATTCCCTTTATAGTGTCATAATTCACAATATGCTTAAAATTCCAAGAAATAATGACATCACAATTGCTTATAACCGCCGCTGCAATATGCTGGCAGTCATCAAAGCTTTTCTTTTTCAAAATACCAAAATCGATGATGTGTTCTGCAAATGCAAAAACCTCTTTTGTAACATCGACTATTTTATAATCTATCTCTTCAAGGTGAGACAATAAAATTTTCCTTTTCTTTTCATCTGAACATTTTGAAAGTTCACGAATTACAACATCAGAAATATAAATGTCATATTTCCCGGACTTAAATGTTTCCCAGACATCACGAGTTATTTGCATTTGCTCAGGGGCATCAGTCTGATCCAAATAACTGACGACAGATGTGTCAAGATAAACTTTTGGTTTATTTACTGGTGTCTGCATTTTTCCCCCTTGTTTTAATTATAGCATACCTTACATAATTCTGCAATTTTTTACTTCTTAGTATATCTACACAAATAAAAACAACCCCCGAAAATACGAGGGTTGCCCTTTATGCAGATAATGGAATTATCCATAGATGTGTTGATCATCAAGTAACAACTTTTGTATAGGTGTAAGCTTGATATTGTTTACACGAGAAGTCGCAGGTATTGACGTTGCGTCATCATTAAGTCTAACAAGATTTTCGTTACTTCGTT
>JAFNQK010000414.1 GCA_017386165.1 Treponema sp. | reverse complement strand
GAGGGAGTTACTTTTACACCAAGCATTAGTCTTACTGGTTCTATCTCTGCGGATGATGGCGACTGGACAGTTACAGATGAAACAAATTATCTGGTTAACCGCACCTTAAATCTTGGCGACAATCCGGCAACAGAAGAAAAAGAAGGTAAGATTTTTGAGAGTATAGAAAATAAACTGAAAATCAATTTTGACGGTACAGTTTCGGTTACATGTACAGATGCGACTGTTGTATTGCCAGAAGGCGTTGCTCCAACAATAAAGCTTTCTACAAAAGTTGATCTGGATAATATTGAATACATGATTTGTGATTTGGAAAATTATATGGATCAACTGACTATGGCAGTCAATCAAGATATTCCTTCTGATTTTGCAAGTTTTGTAAAAAAAATAAATCTTGCTCCTAGTGGATTTAAACTTATTTATGAGAATAATCTTCCTGCTGTAAATGAAATTAAATTGGGGGTCGATTCTGTATTTTTTCAGATGGATAACGTAGGAGCAATTATAGAAGGTTGTTCTTCTGATTCAGAGGTTGAAAAAAAGTCTGTAACAATCTTGTGTGATGACAAAATCGATATTACACCTACAGATAACGGCGGTAAAATGGATATTACCGCTACAATCGAGCTTCCGGATGCAAGTGAATATGGTTATCCTAGAGCTGATTATCCAAATTATGCAGTAATCAAAGATATCGGTTTTGGAAAAGAATATAATCTCTCTATCGAAGTAGAACCTGTTTTTGACTGGCATTATGTTGTCTTAAATGATTCTCTCATTAACGATTTGGAACAGTATTCTTCTTTTGACTTAGGCTTGAATATCAGTTCTTTGTTAGGTTCTGTAACAGAAATGCTTGGTGATGGGGTTAGTAATTTCTTAAAGAGAATTTCGATTCCAAATATTCCAATGTATATTTATATTGATAAACCTGAGCTTGAAGTTTTTGACAGCATTGAAATTGGCGGAAAAATCTGTGTAGGTCAGTATGACTCTGAAAATACTTATGGTACAGAAGGTGGTGATGACTATACTGAACACATTATTACACCTGATATTAATCTGGATTTAGGAGAGATTATTGCAAACGGCTATACACCACTTGAGATTTCAGAGGATGGTATTGTAACAAATTCTAATTTAGGAACTACGGACGATGATCAAAATCTGTCCAATCTGTTCAATTTTGATTCAGAAGCTTCTGATAAGACTCTTGGTATTTATTATAGTATAAACTTTAGCGGTTCAGCTGCAGAAGACGGAATTAAAATTACAAAAGACGACTACACTAATCTCGTAGAAAACGGCCTTGCCACCACCCTCGGCGTTAACGCCCGCATTGCAATCCCAATCGAAATTGAAATTGCAGAGCCAGGAGAAGGTTTAGATGATTCTATCGATGTTATGGCAATCATTAAAAAAATGATGTCACAGGACTCTTCTGAATCAGGCGAGCAGACTGACAAAGAAAAGGATATTTTCAAGCGCGATTCGGCAACAGATACTTCTCAGATTTCTACATTTATCGGAATGGTAGAAGGGGCATGGATAAAATACAATCTTTCAAACAAGATGTTCAATTATACAGGGGATTCTGACAAGAGCATTGACCTTGTGATTAAAATGCCGACTTCTTATACAGATTCTTCAGGAGTTTTGCATGATGTTGAATGGTCTGTTGAAAATGGCGAGTTTACAATTCCTCTTACAAAAGACGGGGTAAACAAGTTCTCTATAACTTCCAGCGATGTGACAAATATGCTTAGCATTTATCCACTGGAACTTGATGCAAAACTCAGTATGCCGGATGGAACTATGTCCATGCCTCGGGATGCTTATGTAGACCTTGGATTGTCTCTCGGTGTAAAAACAAATGCTGAAATTAATCTTCAGGAGACAATTGGACTTATTTCAGTAGGAGGGCTTGGCCAATGAAACAGCGTAGATTTCTTTCAATAATTTGTATTTTGCTTCTCACTGCTTTTTCTGTGTCTGCTACAAGCCTGGGTGAAAAAAAGCGCCATGTGGAATGGTCTACAAATCTTCCAATCAGTGTTTCAAATACTGCCTTTGGACTTGCTGATATTTTCCAGGAAACGGTTGTAATCGATCTTGCAAAAATTGCACGAGAGCTTCCTGATAAGGGACTCGTGTTTGATTTCCGCATGAATCCGGATTTTATGTTCGGTCTCAATATCGGAAACCTTAGTTTTCATTCTCATCTCGGTCTTGATACCTACGGGGCATTTGGGCTTTCTAAAGATTTGTTTACTTTTTTGGCAGCCGGTAACGGAGAAAGTGAAACAATGGAATTTGGCGCAACTGCAGAATTAGAAGCCTTTGTGTACACCGGCGTTTCTTTTGGAATGAATATGGGCAAGCTCAAGTTTGAAGTTAATCCTCAGGTTTTTGTTCCTGCCTTCCATATTGCGCCTAATGCTTTGACAGCAACAATTACTAATGGAGAGGATGGTTCCTTTTCTGCCAGGGCTACTGCAGATGTGGATGTGTTTAGTATCATAAACATCCAGTATTTTTTTGATAACAGCAAGAGTTTGGGTTTAGAAAAAATCATAAATTCAATTGGTTTTGATATCGGCGGAACTGCGGAATACCAGTTGTTCCAGTTCCTTAAGCTAGGTGGCCATATCAATATGCCGATTGTACCAGGAACCTTGAATAACCGCGTAAATATGGTTTATTGGGCTGAAGCAAAAACTACAGAAGGTTCTACAATTGTTGATGTAATCATGGACCTTGCAAAAGGCGGAAGCGAAGACCCTAAATACAGCTACGACTTTGGTTCTGAACCAGGAACTTTCTACACCGATGCAGGCTTTAAGATTAACCGTCCGTTTAGAACAGGGGTATCTGCCGTTTACAGTCCTTTTGGCAAATGGTTCAATGTTCAGGGAATGATAGGTCTTGGTATTAAACAGCCTTTTACAGAATATGCCAAGCCTTATCTTGAATATTCTGTGGGTCTCAACCTCAACTGGTGCAAGGTTTTTGAGCTGACCGTTTCTTCTTCTTGTATCAAAGAAATCTATTCTCAGAATCTAGATTTTATAATGAATCTCTGGCTCTTTGAGATGGATTTGGGCGTTTCTCTCTCAAGTTCAAGCTTCGTTTCCAGCTGGTGCGGTCGCGGTATAAATGCTTACGTTGCCTTTACAATCGGGGTTTAGTCTTTTTATTGCGTCCTCTTTTTTGACATAGTTTGACCTATTTGTTTATATTCATTACAATAGTATAAAGAGACAATAAACCTTGAGGAAAAGATACTATGTTTAAAATTCTTGAAAAACGTAAGCTATGTGGTGCTTCTGCAACCTGGTATATGCGGGTAGAAGCTCCAGAAATTGCTCGTAACCGTAAAGCCGGTCAGTTTATTATTTTGCAGGTAGATGCAGAATTTGGTGAACGCATTCCTCTTACAATCGCTGATGCAAATGCTGAAGAAGGCTGGATTGCACTTGCTTTCCAGGCTGTTGGTGCTACAACAATGAAATTGGCAGAAATGAATGAAGGCGATGAGCTTGCTGCCCTGCTTGGACCACTTGGAAATCCTTCT
>JAFNQK010000413.1 GCA_017386165.1 Treponema sp. | reverse complement strand
TTTTCAATTGTAAGAATTGTTGTTGTTGTTGTATCTCCCTTGAGGCAATCTGTTGGGTTTCCTTCTGAATCTTTTTCATTCATACCCTGGATGATAAAGGTTCCGCTATAACTGGTTGCACTGGTAGAAATATCCTGTTCACCGGTTAATTCGCCGTCAACATAAAAATAAGATGTAAAGTTGTTTTGTTGATAAACATTTAAGAAATTAAGCATTGTATTAACGCTTGTTTGTAAATTCTTAAATCTAGTTCCCTTCAAAATATCGTAGTAATCGTAGGATTCTGCTACAGTCGCAGTATCGCTCAAATAAGCGCCGTCTGCAAAGGCGGCATATAAAGTTGTGTCTTTATTCTCCAACTGGCATGTACCACTATTATTAGGAGTACTTAAACTAGTTCCTCCAGAAAAATCTTCTGATTTAAACCATCCCCCAAAGATATAATTGTTCCCATCTTCATTGGTTAATTCAAGAACAGGAAGTGTGAGCGTTTTATTACTCTTTCGAGAGAACTGTTTTGGCAAAACAACTCCTTCTGCATAAGATGGAGTTACATCTGATAAAGCACCATTTATGTAATACATATATTCGATTTTATAAATCTGGTTCAGAACAAGGGAGTCGCTTGCGGTTGTTGTGATTCCTGGGAGAATGCGGACGATGTATTCTGCTTTGTTGAGATAATTATCAAGTCCGTCGGCTTTAAAAGTTAATGTCAGATTGTAGAGGCCGGATTCAATTTGATCTCTTTTTTTGGAAATATCCCGCACAATGGATACGATTGCGCCGTCATCTGTTTTGGTAAAGGCGGTGGAATCAATTACAATGGTACTTGTAGCAGCGTCTGGTTCTGAGAGAGAAGTAAATTCTGCTACAACCTGGTCAGCTTCTCCAGTAAACTCGATTGTGAGGTTTAAACCGCCGTAAGTTGCTTCTGTAGTGAGGGCAAAGGAAAGGGTGTTGATTTTTGCAGGTTCGATTGTGGCCTGAGTGGAGCCGGAAAATTCTACTCCGTTCAACTGGGCCTTGAGGGTAAAATTATAAGTGCCGTCCAGGATGTAGAATTTTTCGTTTGTAATTTGATTGTAGGTTTTGTTTTCAAAAATGGTTTCGGCGAGATTAGATGCGTCGGTTTTGGTCAAACTAATGCCTGTTAGTTTTGTAACATCGTAGTCGCTGGCTTGAGGATTGAGAGAGCCGCCCCTCTTGTTGGGATAGATTTTCTGTGCGGAAAGGTTTCCGATGGCGATGTAGGTTTTTCCGTCTGGACTTGCTTGTGTTGTGTCAGTTTTTTGATAAAGCCCTGAGCAGGAAAAAAGTGTTAAACCGAATAATGCAAAAATTGATTTATGTAAAAGATTTTTTTTCATCATGTTCTCCGTAAATTAGTTCTGAGAAATTATAATCTGTGCAAAGAATGAATAACTTTCACCGTTTTTTGAGGCAATGAGGGTGACGTCGTAGGTTCCTGCTTCCCAGCCTGTGGTATCGACAGAAAGAACGTTTGCTGTACTGTAGGCTGCACCAGTTGCATCATTAGTTTCTCCATCCACTTTCCATGTGTAGCTGTCATAGCCCTCGTCTGCGGTAAAGATTCTGATAGAAGCACTGGTTGCCGGTGTTGAAGGAGTAACTTCTATGTCGCTTGTTGGACTAACAGTTATCGTGATAGAGAATTGGGAAGCTGATTTTTCGGAATATTTTGCGTATAGGTTGATATTCTGTGTAATTGGAGTAGCAAAATCGAATAACTCTGAGTAGTCGCTGTCGATATACCATCCTGCAAATTGATATTCTGAAGTAGATGTGGTTTCTTTTGTCGGATTAGGATCTGGAGTGTATGCTAAGTTGCCTTTTGTAATTCTCTTTGTAAAAAGAAGTGTTCCATCGTCGTTGTAATAATTTACATCAAACAATTTTTTTAGAATAAGCTCCAGGTTATTTTCACCTTCGTGGATTAAAAAGTCATAAACAGTTCCCCGGAATAGTACATTCTTGTTGTTTTCGTAATAAGGAGAATAGAAATCGTCAGAAACAGGGATTTCAGGGTCTTCAAGTTCTATAATCTGGTATGCAAATGCATCAACAAAAATGGTAATTCCAACCGGAACATCATCAAAAAACGCAGTAGCGCCTTCTTCTACAGGTATTGTTTGAATTACATTGTAGTGCTGATGTTCAAGATCATCTTCAGGTTTTTGGCTCTCAAAAAAACCGACTAGATTTATATCAATAAATAGGTCGTCCGGTATAGTTCGTGTTCCTCGGGTAGTTGCGCTTGCAGTAATCTGTGACGCCAGCTTTTTGTCAATTGTGAACTTAACTGTTCCGTATGAATTGTTCTGATTATTACACCCAAAAAACAATAATCCGGCGATTATTGCCATAAAAGAAAGAAAAATTCTCTTCATTTTGTCCCCTCAGAAAAATAGTACGATTAAAGAAAAAAATAAACAAGTCCCTTTTTTTCGATTAAATTTGTTTATATATAAATTCGTATTATAATTATACATCAGACTAGTGGTTATAAAGGTAAAAGAATATGAAGAATTTGACTGCCGTAATTGAAGTTGATAAAGATAAATGTGTTAATTGTCACCGTTGTATTGCTGTATGTCCGTCAAAGATGTGTAACGATGGTTCGGGAGAGTATGTAACACTTCATCCGGATTTGTGTCTTGGATGTGGTCATTGTATCGAAGCCTGTGTTCATGGTGCACGTCATGGTATCGATGATACTCAAAAATTCTTTGATGATTTGGCAAACCATGAAAAAATCGTTGCAATCGTAGCTCCTGCTGCTGCAGCAAACTTTAAGGGAAAAGAATTACAGCTTAATACCTGGCTCAAATCAATCGGAGTTGCCGCTGTTTTTGATGTAGGATTTGGTGCAGAAATTACAACTAAAGCTTATGTAGAACACATCACTAAAAATAACCCTAAACTTACAATTTCTCAGCCTTGTCCTGCTCTCGTTACCTGGATGGAACTCTATCATCCGGAATTGCTTCAGTATCTTGCTCCGGTAGACAGTCCGATGGCAAATACCATCACAATGATTAAGACCTACTATCCAAAATATAAAGATTACAAGGTTGCTGCAATTTCTCCATGTTTTGCAAAGCGCCGCGAGTTTGACGAAAACGGACTTGGGGATTATGTAGTTACAATGCGTAACCTCAGTAATTACTTTGAAGAAAAGGGAATTTCTCTTTCTACCT
>JAFNQK010000412.1 GCA_017386165.1 Treponema sp. | reverse complement strand
GCAAAAGAGCTTGCAAAATTATGCGTAGACCGCGCCCGCCCATACATGTATTTTGACGGTGCCCCGGAATCAGAAATTGCAAAAGGCGATCACCTCAATTCCTTTTTCTCCGGCCACACAACTCTCAGCTTTGCAGCAGCAGGATTTACTACATACCATGCCCTAAAATACTATTCCAACGACAACTGGTACAAATGGATTGCCATTGGAACCAGCTACACCCTCTGTACAACAACCGCAATCCTTCGCCTCGCAAGCGGAAACCACTTTATGACCGATGTTCTTACAGGAGCCGCAGTCGGAACTGCAATCGGATTTTTTGTTCCGTGGGTAAATCACTTTTGGTTTAAGCACACCTACCCGCTCCCAGAAAATGTAGAAGCAGTCGTTACCCCTCTTAGCCTAAACGTTAAAATTAGTTTATAAAAAAAACAACTCGGCCTCCGAGAGTTAGCCCGACATCCGGTGGTTGAGGCCCCCTCGGTGGTTGATGCTTCGGTCCCTGAGCCTGTCGAAGGGCCGAAACAACCAATTTACTCCGGACTTCCATCAGGTTTGCAGTACTCGCCATATTCACAGCCGACATGTGCAACCTGCATTTCATCCAAAAGAATACGTTTCTTTCCCTTCTTTTTATATAGAAGAAGAGTACCAGAACCTGTTCCTCCGTTCCAGAGGCGGTTGTGTCTCTTTTGTCCGAGAGGATCCTCGTAGTTTACCAAGAGCATATTTTCCTTATTACATTCGATTGTGGTGTCAAGAACGGCTTTTCGAGTTTCCTGAACAACATGCCACATGATTTTATCTTCTGTTTCTTTACAGTCAAAAAAGGTTTTGCTTCCTGTCCAGAATTTTGAAAAATTGAATTCGTAAGATTTTCCTTCGTACCAGATTTCACCCAAAAGCTTGCGGTCAAGATGAATACCAAATACAGCCGGACGGCCGCCTCCAATTTCAAAAGCAGTATCTTCAAGGCGCTTATTTTGCTTTTTGCTGTAAACATCCCAACCGCTGAGCCATACCCAAGGGCTTGTAAAATTGCTTCCCCAGTTCTTATCTGCGTAACCAAAAGAAGATTCTTCTTTTACAATATATTTTCGTCCGTTTGCAACAACAGTTCCTGAGTACAAAGCCTTGATTCCCTGTGCATGCCAGTACATTTCAAAAGCCTTAAGCGCCCGGAACAGAGAACCCGCACCGTATCCAACATTAAAAGTAACCTGCTTTTTAACTTTTAAATCCCAGCTCATCTCGCCGAAATTGCACATATACTCAGGGTGGCAAGCACACTCTTCCTTAGAAATCTGAACAGAACCCTTTAATTCAGTTTCTGAACATTTGCAGTCCTTTGCTTCAACAGAAAAACCAGTTTTATTGTTAAAACCGAGAGTAACATCATCCCAACCGATAAAACGATGAAGCTGAGTTTTGTCCTTGCCCCACCAGCCGGCCTTTACCATTAAATAACTAGGCTTTTTTCCATTCTTCTTATTTTCTTCAAGCTGACCAAGAACCGGCTCAGCACCGCCCAAAGCAGGATTTACTGTAAAATATTCAATAAAGAAAGTCTTTTCTTCGCCAGTTTCTTCATCAATACCAGTAAAATTGTGCCACCACCAGTCATACCCCTGCTTTTTGAATTTTCCAGTAAGCATAGGTTCATTTCGTTTCAAATCGTACTTATTCATTTTTAATCCTTATTTTGTATTCCTCTTTTAATATAACACTATTTTTATCAATCGACCAATTTTTTTATGGTCAAATTACAGGTTTGTACCTTATATTTAAAATAGGTTGAATGTTGAGTTCGCTAGAAAGCATATAAAATTGGCGCGAAGCGAAGTTCTGACTCAAACAAACATCTGCACAAGCGAAGCGCGGAAGCCGTTTGCTTTGAGTCAGGTTTTCGCTGGAAGACAATTTTATATATAGCTTGAACTAACTCAATATTGAATCTATTAAAATCCAAGCGGAGGATATTATGGTAGTAGAATTAAATGGACAGAACTTTGAAGCCGAAGTTCTAAAAAGTGACAAACCAGTTCTTGTCGACTTTTGGGCAACCTGGTGCGGCCCATGCAAAATGGTTTCTCCACTCGTAGATGAACTTGCAGAAGAACACAAAGAATACAAATTCTGCAAAGTAAACGTAGATGATCAGGAAGACTTGGCAGCCCGCTTTGGCATCATGAGCATCCCAAGCCTCTTTATCTTCAAAAACGGCGAAAACGTAAAAAAGTCCGTCGGCGCATTGCCAAAAGAAGAAATATTGAAGTTGTTTGAATAGAAAAAAGCACCCGTCCAACCGGGTGCTTTCCTTTATCTAGTGATTTCGATACGCCTGCGGTCCCTGAGTGCCCCCTGAGCTTGTCGAAGGGGCGCAACCAGCTTACATTTAGCCGTTGATAGCTCTTACGCTCAAAACGCTGTCGGAATCGTTGAGTTTGGCGATTAAATCATCGCCTACTTTTCCGTCTACATCGATGAGGGCGTATGCAGCGTCGCCGCGGTTCTGATCAACCATGCCGGCGATGTTCAATTTTGCTTCACCCAAAACGCTTGTGAACTTAGCGATCATGTTTGGAACGTTTTTGTGTGCAATGCAGAGACGAGTTCCACCAGCTGGAATTGCCTGATCAAGATATGTCTTAGGGAAGTTAACCGAGTTAACAATATTTCCGTTTTCAAGGAAGTCCTTAAGTTCTTTAGCAGCCATAATAGCACAGTTGTCTTCTGCTTCTGGAGTAGAAGCTCCAAGGTGAGGAAGAACAATTACATTCTTCTGGTTCAAAAGTTCTTCTGCAGCAAAGTCTGTTACAAGGCAAGCAACCTTTCCGCTGTTGATTGCATCAAGCATATCAGCGTTGTTTACAAGTCCTCCGCGGGCAATGTTCAAAATGCGAACACCGTCTTTCATCATTTTAAGGGTGCTTGCGTTAATCATTCCCTTTGTGTCGTTTGTCTGTGGAACATGGATTGTGATATAGTCACAGTTCTTGTAGATATTTTCAAGAGTTTCAGAGTGCTGAACGTTGTGGTCAAGGCTCCATGCAGCATTGATTGAAAGGAATGGATCGTAACCAATTACGTTCATTCCAAGTTTGATTGCTGTGTTAGCAACCATTGCACCAATTGCACCAAGACCGATTACACCAAGAGTCTTTCCCTTAAGTTCTGGTCCTACGAACTGGCTCTTTCCTTTTTCTGCCAAGTCAGGGATTTCATCACCCTTACCAGCTAGACCGTTTGCCCATGCATTTGCAGCAATTACAGGACGGCTAGCAAGCAAAAGACCAAGAATTACAAGTTCTTTTACAGCGTTTGCGTTAGCACCAGGAGTATTGAATACAACTACACCCTTTTCTGTAAGTTCAGGAATAGGAATATTATTTACACCTGCACCTGCGCGGGCAACAGCCTTAACGCTTTCGCTCAAAGCCATTGAGTGCATATCTGCAGAACGAACAAGGATTGCATCAGGATTGTTAATTTCTGAAGCAATTTCGTAATTGTCGCGGTCCAACTGGTTCAAACCACAGGCTGCGATTTTATTTAATGTTTGAATTTTGAAACTCATAATTATGCATTCTCCTTAGCAAACGCCGTTCGCGTTCGCTCACTT